>CALPUT020000347.1 GCA_943326825.2 Chryseobacterium gleum
AATCAATAAAGGATCAAGATTTGGGTGACGATCCATCAGTCCTTTTAAGGCGATAGCTCCTAAATCATCTGCTCTAACTGGTGCTAAAGTTCCACCAAAACTTCCAATGGCAGTTCTAACACCATCTACAATATATACTTCTTTTGACATAGTTCAAGTTTTACGAATCCAAATTTAATAATTTAAACGATAATTATGTTTTAAAATCGATTTTGAAAAAGAATAATTATTAATTTTGTTTTATTATATAACTATCTAAATAGTATGACTTTATCTTGTTTTAATATCTTCATGAAAAAAATATTTTTTTTATTTATTTTTTGTTTGCCTGGTTTTTTATTTGGGCAATTTGGAAATACAAAAATTATTTCTTCAGATGTTTTTGGTTTTTATGAAGAAACTCAAGGATTGGAGTATGGTGATATTGATTTAGATGGATTTACTGACATTGTTTCGATTTCAAGTGATTCAAATGAAATAATATGGTATAAAAATATGGCCAATGGAATGTTCTCTGACTCAATATCAATTGTCACTTTCAATTCACATATTTTACAAATTGCTCTTGGAGATGATGATTTGGATGGTGATCTTGATGTTTTTTGTTTTGCTTCAAATAATAATGGCGGAGATTATTATTTGATAAAAAATTATGGTAATGGAGTTTTTAGTTCTTTCAAAAATATAGGAGGAGATACTTTTATGGGTTGTATAGCTCTTTTAGACTACGATGGGGATAATGATTTGGATATTTATACATATTCTTCTTTGATAGGTAGTGCTATTTACCAAATAAATAATCAAGGGGATAGTTTGTTGACAAATGATCCATTATTACCAGCTATAGGAGGGTCTTCGAATGTAATACTTTCTGATATGGATTTCGATGGAGACAAAGACTTTATTTTTGCTGTGAGCACTAATGCAGAAGTTCGTTGGTGCGAAAATATGGGTAATAATAATACTGTTAGTCATACAGTTTTTTATGGAATAAATGATAATCAAGATTCATATCTTTCTGTAATTGATATGGATTTTGACCATGATTTAGATATAGTTCAAGTTTGTCAATTTGGTTTAGTTTTTTGGCATGAAAACTTAGGGAATAATTCTTTTCAATATCATTTTATACCTTGCTCTCTAGTTAATCCACATGGTGTTGAAGTTGGAGATATTGATAATGATTCAGATATAGATATTGTTATTGCTGATCAAGATCCCCAAAGAGTTATTTGGTTGGAGAATAATAATTTTTCAAACTTTATTTTTCACATTATAGCTTCGCAACTAAATAATCTAAATTTGATAAGAGTTGTTGATATAGATAATGATAACGATTTAGATGTTGTTTCTGGATTTGGGTCATCAATTGGTTGGAATGAAAATTACAAAAACAACAATATTCATATTTCAGGAAAAGTTTTTATTGACTTAAACCAAAATCACATTTTAGATACTACAGATGTGGGATTGAATCAAGTAGGAATATACTCAAATCCACAAAGTGATTATGCTTTTTCCTATTCAAATGGTGATTATTTCATGAATTTCTCAGATACAAATGGGATTTATACAATATTTCCAGAATCTTTCCCAAATTGGGCTTTAACGACAGACTCATCAGATTATCAAGTTGTAATCGATTCAAATTTTAGTGTAAGAGATAGTCTTGACTTTGGTTTTTACCCTTCCATTGTTAATGATAGTTTAAATGTTTCAATCACTGGTGGTTTTCCTAGATGTAATGATACAATAAACTATTGGTTAAACATTAATAATTTAGGATCTAGTATTCCTTCAGGTATAGTTCATTTAACATTAAATGATAGTATAACGTTTGTATCGTCAGAAATTTTACCCGATTCTATTAATGGTCATAATATATATTGGAGTTTTGATAGTTTATTTTACTTTTCGAATAAACTTTTTACTATTCAAGTATTAACACCCGGATATCAAAATATGGGTTCTCATTTGATCAGTGATTTAGATGTGTCAACTTTCAATCAATTTGGCAATATTTCTAAAAGTTTTCATGATTTAATATCTCAAAAAATAATTTGTGCATATGACCCAAATGATAAAATGTCAGAGCCAAATCTAGGAGATAGTCTAGGGATTATTCCTTTGTCGACAGAAAAAATTAATTACACTATCAGGTTTCAAAATACAGGAAACGATACCGCGAAAACTGTACAAATTATTGATCAACTTGATACAAATTTTGTTTGGAGTTCTTTAGATGTTATCAGTTCGAGTTTTCCGTGTCAAACTTCAGTAAGTCAATCAGGTGAAATTAGATTTTTATTTAATAATATTTCATTACCAGATAGTCATGTGAATTATTTAGGTAGTCAAGGGTTTGTGAAATATTCAGTAGATTTCAAAAATAACAGAAAAGAAGGAACAAAAATATACAACTCAGCAGAAATTTATTTTGATTATAATCCTGCTGTATTAACCAATTGTACAATAAATCAATTTAAAGTGTCTGATACAAATACTAACACCAATACAACACAAATTGATGAATTAAGTATTAATAACTTTATTATATTTCCTAATCCAACTCATACTGAATTTAAAATTTTAGGGATTAACCCAATTTCAGTGATAATTTATAATTCTCAAGGAATGTTAGTTCAAAAAATGGATAATTATGAAGAAAATTCGTTCATAAGAATTGAAAGTCTTGATAAAGGTTGGTACTTTGTAGAAGTATTGTCAAATGATAATCAATTATATCGATCTAATTTAATAATTGATTAAATTAAGCTTGATCTTAAGTTATTATAAAATGATTGTTTATTGCGATAGTATTATTATGTAGATTATCCCTTCTTGTTTTTAACAATAATTATTCTCTCTGTTGAAAAGTAATAATCTTTCGTTTCGAAATACTTGCTATTTTCGAAAACGCTAAAAATTTAAAACCAGAGAAAGTGAAGTTAAAAAAATCTACTATTTTATCTATTGTGTTGTTTTTCTCGATGGGCGTTTATGCTCAATTGGAAGATTTGACACCGGCAGAAATTGCCTATAGAGATTCAATTGCGAAGTTAAATTCCCAAAATGATGCAATCGCAAAAAGTCAAGAAGCTTATAATAAAGGTATTCAGCTTTTTGGAGAGAAAAATTACAAAGGAGCAATTGAACAATTCTCTACATCTGTAAAATTAGATCCAAAATTTACGGGAGCTTATTACAACAAAGGAGTTGCTGAAAACGAAGCAGAATTGTATTCGGAAGCATCAAAAACGTTGAATGAGTTAATTAATATTGATCCAAATTATTCAAAAGCTTATTTCCAAAGAGGTAGAGCTTTTCAAGGTCAAAGTGATTATTTAAATGCTGAAAAAGATTACGAAAAGTCAATTCAG
>CALPUT020000348.1 GCA_943326825.2 Chryseobacterium gleum
AAGTAAGAATAAACTGCTTTACCACCGTTTTTACCTGGTTTCCATCTCGGCATAGATTTTACTACTCTCATAGCTTCTTTATCACACTCAGGGCAATCAGGAACCCCTCTTTGAATAGAAACTTGACTAATAGAACCATCTGGCGAAACGACGAATTTCAAGTAACATTTACCACTGATTTCATTTTCTATCGCAACTTGTGGATATTTAATGTTCTCAGCTAAATATTTTAACATTTCTTTGTAACCTCCAGGAAACTCTGCAGCTTCCTCTACGAATGTTTCAATAACTGGAGCTTTTTCTTCGACTACAGCAGGACCTTTGGGACCTTCTTCAACGAATTCAAAGTTATCGTTACCATCAACATCTTCATTACCAGTTTTAACATCACCTAAGTTGTCTTGAATTGGAGGAGTAGTTTCTACTTCTTCGTCAACTACAACAGGAGGAATGAATGCAATTGTTTTCTCAGCTGGTGGAATTTCTTCTTCTGGTGGCGGTGGAGGAGTCTCTTCCTCTTTCGTCTCAGGAGCAATTGTAAATTGCGTTAAATCCATCGGCTCTTCTTTCACTTCTGGTTCAGGCATATGTTTAATAAACATATATGTACCATAAGTAATTCCAATTGCACCAATAAAACAAGCTAAAATGATAATCATTCTTTTATCGTAATCTTTACGAATTTGGTAAGCACCATATTCCTTATTACGATTTTCGAAAACGATTTCATTTCGGTAAGAAGAAGTAACATTTTGCCAATGTCTAGCCGCTAAAAACTCATAAAGAGATAATGCAGCAACAATTGCGATTATAGCATATATTATTCCCATTTTATTTGTCTTTTGCGTTTATTAAATCTTCTTCACTTTTCATTAAATCTACTGGAGCCATAACCCCAATGTCATTAATTTTAAGTTCGTCAATTAAGTCAATAAAATTTCGACAAGTAGCTCTTTCATTTGTTTTAATCAACACTTTCAAAGCATCTTTATTTCCTTTTGCTTTACCTAATTCTTCTTTCATTTTATCATCTGTAATTTTCCCGGCTTGAAGATCCTTTAATAAAGGAACTTTTTTGTTCAATACAAATGAATTTTTTTCTATCAATAGCTTTCTAACACCTTCAGCACTAAAATCAGTTTCCTCTAATTTTGTTGCAGGTAAACCATCAGTTGGTTCTTTTTTGAATGCACCTTCATAGTAATAGATTTTGTCTTTAGATAATAAGAAAGTAATCGCATTGTTCACTTTTGCTTTATCATTATCAACTGGATCTGTCGGTTTAGGTTTTGCTGGATAAGTCAAAGACATAACCTTAGGATCACTAAAAGTAGAAGTCAAAACGAAGAAAGTTAACAAAAGGAAAGCTAAATCCACCAAAGGTGTCATATCCACATGTGTGGAGCTTTTTTTTGCTCTTTTCTTGCCTTTTTTATCGTGGCCACCGCCACCACTATCATCTATTTGAGCCATGTTTCTTTATATTATTTTTCACCTTTCATTTGAAGAGAAGTAACAAAGTTTAAGTTTGTTAATTCTAAATCTCTAAAAGTTTCGATAACATCTTTCGCTTGTAAATAAAGCGCTTCATTATCAGCTTTTAGTATGAACTTTGGTTTATAATCACTTACTTGAATCTCCGGATTTTTTTCAAAATCTTTGTCATACATGTCTTTCCCTACAGTTAAACCTCTTCTATTACTGAAATCAATCCAGCTTTTCAATTGGTTGTTTGTAGAATCTGTTGGAACTCCAATTCCGATGTATTTATTTCTATCAGATTCTTTAGCATCTAAGTAACCAGGTAAGTTTTTAATCTCACACCCAATACTTGGAATTTTCAAATATGATTCCATTTGGTGTTTCGTTAATTGAAACTTGTATTGTTTTTGCATATCTGCCAATACAGCTGTTTTTAACTCAACACTGTTCATCGAAAAGAATTTTCTTCCGTTTTTGTCAACAGTAACAATTACATAGTTTTTTGGAAATTCTTTATCCTCTACAGAGAAAGGAGTATCAACTTCAACAACATCAGCAACCCTAGTTTTTGCAGACAACATAAAGAAAGTAACCAACAAGAAAGCTAAATCCACCATTGGTGTCATGTCAATCGACGGAGAGCTTTTTGGTATTTTTATCTTAGGCATTTTTTACTTTTTAAAAATGATTAATTATTGCCCGATCTTTCTTATTTTGTAGAAGCTGAAAAGTCTTGAACGATTGTAAAACTTGCTTCATCCATGCTGTATGTCATTTGGTCAATTTTAGTTGAGAAAATGTTATACATAATAATTGCTACTGCTGAACCAGAAATACCTAAGAAAGTATTAATTAAGGCTTCAGAGATACCAACGGCTAATTGAGCAGGATCTGGTTGACCAGCACTCATCGCAGAGAAAGATTTAATCATCCCTAATACTGTTCCAATCAAACCAATTAATGTTGCAATAGATGCACAAGTAGAAATAACTACTAAGTTTTTAGACAACATTGGTAATTCTAATGAAGTTGCTTCTTCTAATTCTTTTTTGATTGATTCAACTTTTTGCTCTTTATTCATAGAAACATCATTTTGAATGTGGTCATATTTTTCTAAACCAGCTTTCACTACATTTCCTAATGAACCTTTTTGTTTATCACATTCAGCTATTGCAGAAGATAAATCTTTATTTTCTAATAACGTTTTAATTTTTAATACAAACGAATCAATGTTTCCTTTTCCTTTACCTTTTGCTAAGGTTATAAATCTTTCAATAGAGAAAACAATAATAATTATGTTTACTGCTAATAAGATAGGAACGATGAATCCACCTTTGTAAATTGTTCCCATTAGATTGCCGTTAAGTGGATGGCTTTCTGGGTCGTTTCCATCAAAATTAGATGGGTCACCAAAGATAAATTTGTAAATTAATACACCAACTATTAATGCGATAACAATTGTCAAGAAGGCAACTAATGACGAAAAACCTCCTGCAGCTTTTTTGTTTGTACTCATAACGCTTTTTTAAATTTTTTAATTTTATGCGACAAACATAGTAAAAAGGTTTTAAACCACGCAATGTTGACAAAAGAATTTAATCAACAATTGTGTAAAGTGTGCTTTATTTCAATTCTATGGTCTTATTTTCGAAGGGTTAAAGTAAGTTAGGTTGATTTATTAACATTAAGTTAATGTATAAATAGTGATTTAATAATGTTGTTTATTGGTTGAAAATTGTCAAATATTAAATGAATTAAGCGAATGCCCAGCAACAAATTCCTTATAATTCATTCTTCTTTTACCTTCAGGTTGAAGCTCTGTTACTTTTATGTAAAAATCTTTGCAAGGGATGTAAATTCCATCTTTATCATTGTATAAATTGATAGAACCTTTTGT
>CALPUT020000349.1 GCA_943326825.2 Chryseobacterium gleum
CAAGAACATTTAGCTTTAGTAAAAGGTGAATGGAAAAAAGGTGAACCTGTTTTAGTGAGAGTTCACTCTTCTTGTATGACAGGTGATATTTTTGGTTCTTGCAGATGCGATTGCGGACCTCAACTTCATAAAGCAATGGAAATCATTGAAAAAGAAGGAAAAGGTGTGATTGTATATATGAATCAAGAAGGTCGTGGAATTGGACTTGTAAATAAATTAAAAGCTTATAAACTTCAAGAAGAAGGTTACGATACTGTTGAAGCTAATTTAAAATTAGGTTTCAAAATGGACGAAAGAGATTATGGAATTGGTGCTCAAATCATTCGTGATTTAGGTATTTCAAAAATTCGATTAATGTCTAATAATCCGACAAAAAGAACTGGATTGGTTGGTTACGGTTTAGAAATTGTTGAAAATGTAGCTCTTGAAGTAGACAGTAACATACACAATGTAAGTTATTTAGAAACAAAAAGAGACAAAATGGGGCATTCATTAAAAATGAAAAAATAATGCTTTCATCAAAAGGCTTGACAAAATCGTATGATTCTCTTCAAATATTGAAAGGAATTGATTTAGAAATATCCAAAGGTGAGATTGTTTCTATAGTTGGCTCGTCAGGTGCTGGAAAAACTACATTACTTCAAATTTTAGGAACGTTAGACCGTCCTGACAAAGGTTTTTTCTCAATTGATGGGATTGAGCCATTTTTACTTTCTTCAAAAAAACTTTCAGAATTTAGAAATTCAAACATTGGTTTTATCTTTCAATTTCATCAATTATTACCTGAATTTACAGCGATAGAAAATGTATGTTTACCTGCATTAATTAAAGGTGTAAATATGGTTGATGCTAAAAAAGAAGCGATCAAAATATTAAGTATTTTAGGATTAGCTGAAAGAGCTGAACACAAACCAAGTCAACTTTCAGGTGGTGAACAACAGAGAGTTGCAGTTGCTCGTTCGTTAATCAATAATCCAAAAATAATTTTTGCTGATGAGCCTTCTGGAAATTTAGACACTCAAAATTCGAAAGAATTGCATCAATTATTTTTTGACTTGCGTCAAGAATTCAATCAAACATTTGTCATTGTTACCCATAATGAAACACTTGCCAATATGGCCGATCGAAAATTGGTGATGGCTGATGGAAACCTATTGTGATTTTAGATTTTAAATTTTGAATGATTGATGTATCGATTTAAAAACAAATCTGAATTAATCGCATTTTTGGATGAAAAGGCTGAGCAATATAATTCAACTGAATTTATTCAAACAGATCCAATTCAATTACCTCATCGTTTTTCAAAAAAAGAAGACATTGAAATTATCGGTTTCTTAGTTTCTACAATTGCTTGGGGAAATCGCACAAGCATCATCAAAAACGGAGAAAAATTAATCGAAATCATGGAAAATTCCCCGTTTGAATTCATCCAAAATTACAATGATTCTTCTGCTAAAGACTTACATTTCGTTCATCGTACCTTTAATTCCTATGATCTTGATTTTTTCTTTAGAAGTTTAAAAAATATTTACCTCAAAAGCGGACTTGAAAAGGCCTTTTCTCACCACTCTTCAGTGTTTGGTTCTCAAGGTAGAATCATCAATTTTAGAACTGAATTTTTAGAAACGTTCCACGAACAACGCTCTGAAAAACACATATCAAATCCAGCCGGAAACTCAGCAGCGAAGAGGCTTAACATGTTCCTAAGATGGATGTGCAGAAAAGATGAAAAAGGAGTTGATTTCGGAATTTGGGATTCGATTCCTATGAGTGAACTTTCAATTCCACTTGATGTTCACACAGCAAATGTTGGCAGAAAATTAAATCTAATTACTAGAAAACAAAATGATGGCAAGACGTTAGACGAAATCATGTCGCATCTCCGAGAATTTAATAATGAAGATCCTTCCAAATACGATTTTGCGCTATTTGGACTGGGAGCTTTTGAGAAGTATTGATTGGATTTCATTCTCATCTTTAAAAAAGTTATTATATTACATGTTAAATTTGCTAAAATGAAATCTCTCTCTCTACTTATTTATATAATTATTTCTTTAAATAGTCACAGCCAAAAAACTTATTATAAGCATTCTTATAAAATTACACCTTACCTAGAATCTCATCACAATAGCGTTAAAATTGACACCTTAGATTTTAATTCTAAATTCAATTTGCAAATGACTTTTACAGATCACAATGATCAACCTCTAAAGAATATAATAATTGATTTAAAAAATGTTGACACTTCTTTAACTTTAATAACTGACTCACTTGGTATGATTGAATTGAATAGCGATTTTAAAATATTTAAAATTGATATTCATGAAGAAAAATATCAAAAAATTCAAAGTTTAATTCTATTGCAAAATCACCATTTAATTAGCTACAAGATAAAACTATGTGAATTAAGCGATTTAGATAATTTATATTACATCAAATCAAAAGAAAAATTGACCGAAGAAGAGATCGGTGATATTAGAGAATGTATCGAAAACAGTCCGAAAATTGAAGATTGTAATATGGAAGGTGATTTTATTATTGTAGTCCAAAATAAAAAATCCTCACTATAAAAATAATGAGGATTAATTTTGTCATTTATAATTTCTAGCCACCCTTTTTTATCTGTATTGGTGAAGCTGCTGGAGAACTAGTTGGTTTATTAGTTACTTTCACAGGCGAACTTGAAGGTGTTTCCGTTGATTTAGATGGTAAATTAATTTTCACCGGACTACTGGTTGAATTAGTTGGATTTTGTTTTGAAGGATTTGAAGCTGGAACAGAATTATTATCCCCTCCAAAAATTGATGGATTCGCTTTAATAGTTTCATTCTGTTTTGAAGAAACAGATGTTGGCTTTTCTGAACTTGTAGGAAGCGTTTGAGGAGTTGAAGTTGGAGCTGAATTAGGATTCTTCTCATTTGATTTTTCAAGAACTTCAGTAGGCTTAACACTGTTTGTATTAACTGCTTTTCCATTTTCTCTTTCTGAAATTGGTTTATTTACCTCCCTAACAGGAGTAGGTATTTTAGTTAAAACAACTCCATTCGTTGGATCTTCTATAACAGGACGAGGTGAAGGAGGAATATTTAAATAGGCATTATCAAAGATACAACCTCTTAAATCTTCTCCAGTAATACCCATTTCTTGGCATTTACGACTTGCATTCGTTCTTTGTTTAGCACTTAAATCTCCAACTGTTCTGTGAACTGTAGGAAAGTTTACATCTGTAAAAGACGCTGTATTTTGTCCAATACCATAATCAAATAATGAAGTTAAATCAGTAATTCTCCAGCTTGAACCAAAATCTCGTGTTAAACGATCCAAATAATCTTTTTCTTGATTATTTGCAGTTTGAGTAATTTCTCTATCTCC
>CALPUT020000350.1 GCA_943326825.2 Chryseobacterium gleum
GAATCTGATCCACCCATTGTAGCAACTAAACGATCTAATCCGAATGCTAAACCACCATGTGGAGGAGCACCATATTCAAATGCATTCATTAAGAAACCAAATTGTGCTTGTGCTTCTTCTTTTGTGAAACCCAACAAATCAAACATTCTTGATTGTAATTCTCTATCATGAATACGAATTGATCCACCACCTAATTCAACGCCATTCATAGCTAAATCATAAGCATTTGCTCTAACTTTTCCTGGCTCAGTTTGAATTAAATGCATATCTTCTGGTTTTGGAGAAGTAAAAGGATGGTGCATTGCGTGATAACGATTTGAATCTTCATCCCATTCTAACAAAGGAAAATCCAATACCCATAAAGGAGCAAATTGATTTGGATTTCTTAATCCTAATTCATTCCCCATGTGAAGACGTAATTCATTCATTTGTTTTCTTACTTTATCTATATCTCCAGATAAAACAAGTAATAAATCTCCAGCTTTAGCATTTGCTTTTTCAGCCCATTTGGCTAATTCTTCTTCTGAATAGAACTTATCAACAGAACTTTTAAAAGTTCCATCTTCGTTGCAACGTAAATAAACTAATCCTTTTGCTCCAATTTGTGGACGTTTAACCCAGTCTGTTAAAGCGTCTAATTGCTTTCTTGTATAAACGGCTGCTTGATCTGCATTAATCGCTAATACAGCTTCAGCATCATCAAAAACAGGGAAACCTTTTCCTTTTGTTAATTCAGTTAAATCAACGAATTCCATTCCAAAACGGATATCTGGTTTATCTGAACCATATTTTTCACTCGCTTCAGCATAAGTCATTCTTGGGAACGCACCTTCGAATTCAATTCCTCTTACAGTTTTAAATAAATGTTTGATTAACCCCTCAAATGTTTGCAAAATATCTTCTTGCTCAACAAAAGCCATTTCACAATCAATTTGTGTGAATTCTGGTTGTCTATCTGCTCTTAAATCTTCATCACGGAAACATTTTACGATCTGATAATAACGATCAAATCCAGAAACCATTAATAATTGTTTGAAAGTTTGAGGAGATTGAGGCAAAGCATAAAACTGCCCTTCATTCATTCTTGAAGGAACAACGAAATCTCTTGCACCTTCAGGAGTAGATTTAATTAAATAAGGAGTTTCAACATCTAAGAAATCTTGACTATCTAAATATTTACGCGTTTCTAAAGCAACTTTATTACGCAATCTTAATTTTTCTTGAACAGGATTACGACGTAAATCTAAATATCTGTATTGTGCTCTCAATTCTTCACCACCATCTGTATTATCTTCAATAGTAAATGGAGGTGTTTTTGCAGCATTTAAAATTTTAATTTCTGAAACAAAAATTTCAATTTCTCCTGTCGGAATTTGGTTGTTTTTACTTGAACGTTCAATTACTTTTCCTGTAATTTGAATTACAAATTCACGACCTAATTTCGATGCAGTATTTGCTAATTCAGCATTGTCTTCAGCATTAAATGCTAATTGTGTAATTCCATAACGATCACGTAAATCGATAAAAGTCATTCCACCTAAGTTACGAGAACGTTGTACCCAACCGGCAAGGGTTACAGTATTTCCTATATGAGAAAGGCGTAATTCGCCACAAGTATGAGATCTATACATTTTTTCTTATTTGATTTTACAAATGTAATCATTCAGTTAGAATTTAAACTTAATGAAAGTAGATATTCAAACGTAATAATTTAAAATAAAAAAGGTGTTCAAGAAGAACACCTATTAATAAATGAAATAATAATTTACAAAGGAATATTTCCATGTTTTTTCATTGGTAATACCTCTGCTTTATTTTCCAACATTTTGAAAGCATTGATTAATTTAGTTCTTGTTTCTTCAGGTAAAATTACATCATCAACGAATCCTCTTTCAGCTGCTCGGTATGGATTAGCAAATTTTTCTGCATATTCTGCTTCTTTTTCTAACCATTTTCCTTGAGGATCGTTTGCCTCAGAAATTTCTTTTTTGAAGATAATTTCAGCAGCTCCTTTTGCTCCCATTACAGCAATTTCAGCTGTTGGCCAAGCGAACACTAAATCTGCACCAATGTTTTTTGAATTCATCACATCATAAGCACCACCATATGCTTTACGGGTAATTACTGTAATTCTTGGAACTGTTGCTTCTGAGAAAGCATATAATAATTTTGCACCATGCGTAATGATTCCTCTCCATTCTTGATCTGTTCCAGGTAAGAAACCAGGCACATCTTCTAAAACTAATAAAGGAATATTAAACGAATCACAGAACCTTACAAAACGTGCTGATTTTCTTGAAGCGTCAATATCTAATACCCCAGCCATAGCGGCTGGTTGATTCGCAACTATCCCTATTGTTTTACCTTCTAAACGTCCAAAACCAACTACAATATTTTTTGCATAATCTTCTTGAACTTCACGGAAACTATTATCATCAATGATACAGTCAATTACTTTACGAATATCATAAGGTAAAGTTGAGTTTGCAGGAAGTACTGTTGTAATTGTATTGTTTTTTGAAGCATTGAATTCAAAAACAGATGGTCTTGGAGCTAATTGATTCGCATTTTGAGGTATGTATGTCATGAAGTCACGAACTTTTTTCAAACATTCTACATCGTTTGAAGCCGTAAAGTGATTCACACCTGATTTTTCAGCATGTGTTTTTGCCCCACCTAAATCTTCTGAAGTAACTTCTTCATGTGTTACGGTTTTTACTACGTTTGGTCCAGTAACAAACATGTAAGATGTCTCTTCAACCATGAAAATGAAGTCTGTTAATGCAGGAGAATAAACTGCTCCACCGGCACAAGGCCCCATTATTACACTTATTTGAGGTATAACGCCAGAAGCTCTTGTATTTCTGTAAAAAATATCTGCATAACCTGCTAAAGAAACAACCCCTTCTTGTATACGAGCTCCACCAGAATCATTAAGTCCAATAACTGGAGCTCCATTTTTCATAGCTAAATCCATTACACGACAGATTTTTTCTGCATGTGTTTCTGAAAGTGAGCCTCCTAAAACAGTAAAATCTTGAGAAAATACGTAAACCATTCTACCGTGTATCGTCCCATATCCTGTTACAACTCCATCACCAGGAAATTTTTGTTTTTCCAACCCAAAATAAGTCGAACGATGCTCTACAAACATTCCAATTTCTTGAAAAGAACCTTCATCAAGTAAAAGTGTAATTCTTTCGCGGGCATTTAATTTACCTTGAGAATGTTGTTTATCAATACGAGCTTTTCCACCGCCTACTTTTGAAGCTTCACGACGGTTTAATAATTCAATATTTTTGTCCATTATTGTTAAAGTTTATGTCCATTTGGATAATGAGCGCAAAGATAAACTTTATTCATTAA
>CALPUT020000351.1 GCA_943326825.2 Chryseobacterium gleum
GTTACTATAACTAGAGAAAGAATAAAAATATATTTCATAAACACTTTTTTATTTATAACAATTGAATTAAAATTAAATAAATATTTAATAATGAACTCTTATAATTCGTAATATTTATATCAACTACAAACTTAAAGAGTTCCTAACCATGTCATCACATCAATTCCATCTGCGTAATCTGAAAGTGCGGGACATTGAGCAACACCAAATGCAGTATATTCTTGGCCAATTACAACTTGAATTTTAGCTTGATGAGTAGTTAAATAGTGATCAACTTGCTCTTGATTTTCATAAAAATGGTAATGTACCATCGATAAAGGAGAAAACAATTCATCCGTTTCACGTAATAAAACGAAATTATTATCAAATAATTGCATTTGATTCATCAAATAAACTGACTTGTTGTAGTCGTAATTATTACCGTATTTATTATGATTAATCACTTCTGAGTAACCGATAATAGCTTCAAAAAACCGATTCAATTCAAAACTCTTCGGAAATAATAAATGAGAAACATTTCTACAGCCTAATCCAAAATAAGTAAAAATATCTTTCCCTAATTCTATTAGATTTTCTTCCGATTCATCTTCTTTTATAACAGCTACTGAGGTTCTGTTTTTTCTAAAGATGTGAGGATATTTACCAAAATACTGTTCAAAATAGTTAGCTGAATTATCACTACCTGTAGCAATAACAGCATCTATATTTTTCATTGGACCAATAGAAAACTCTATTTTCTCTTTTAATTCAGGACAAAATTGGATTAATTGCTCTGCAAAAGCTGGTAGTAATGTTTTATCATCTGAACTTAATTTGCACAAAGCAACATTTCCAGAAAGTAATACACATAAAAAATCATGAAAACCAACTAAAGGAATGTTTCCAGCCATTATTATAGCAACTCTTTTGTTTTTTGCAAGAAATGGATAGTTTTCAACCCATTTATTTAAATTCGCTTCTTCTAATTGTCCAGCTAAAGCTAATAAAGACTGGTTAACATTTTCTTTCGTAAACCAACCATTGTAAAAAAATTGACGACCAATCACACCTTTTAATTTAATGTATTCATCTTCCGTAGTTCCCAATTCAAATCCACTCCACTCCTGCTCACTTCCTAGCGAAAACATCAGTTTTCCGAGTTGGACAAATCCTTTAATTATTCTATCTCTTTCCACAGTGCAAAAATACTGCTATCCAGCAAATTTCAACTACAATTTCATTTTTTTTAATAAAAAGTGATGTAAGAATTCATTTTAGCTTCCTATATTTGTACTCACAACTTGAAAACACAAGAGAGATGGCAATAATGATTACTGATGAATGTATCAATTGCGGTGCATGCGAACCAGAATGTCCAAACAATGCAATATATGAAGGTGGTGCTGAATGGCATTACTCTGACGGTACAACTTTAAAAGGATTAATAACAACATTAGACGGAGAAGAAATTCAAGCTGATAAAGCATTTGAACCTAAAGATATGGATGTTTATTATATCGTTACAGATAAATGTACAGAATGTGTAGGTTTCCATGATGAACCTCAATGTGCTGCTGTTTGTCCAGTTGACTGTTGTATTGACGATCCAGATTATAGAGAATCAGAAACAGAATTGACAGCGAAAAAAGATTTTATGCATTTATAAGACTTCATTTTTTGAATTAAAAACTCCGATTTATAATTAAGTCGGAGTTTTTTTTGTTTATTATCTTTAATTCAAAAGCTTTTAAATTAGATGATTACCAAGTGTTCTTTTAATAATTAATTGACATCTAAAAAATAACTTGATTTTTGATTGGATATTAAAAAATCCTGACTAATTTTGTGACGGGGTAAGTCTTGTACGACCAGCTCCTTTCAATTCCTCCAGGACGGGAACGTAGCAAAGGTAGAAAGTTGAGCGGTGCGATATAAGTAGCTTACCCCTCTTTTTTTTGGAATATTTTTTGATATCCTTTCAAAATGAAATATTCAATTCTATTTTCATGTTTGATTTTAAGTAGTTGCTTTGGACAAATGTTTCAATCAAAACATATTGGAAGTTCTATAGGATTGATTTTAAATTTCGGAACTCATGTCAATTCCATTGGATTTTCAGCTAAAACCTATTATCAAGATTATTTTTATCAAGTCAATTTAGGTGCCAGTTTCGCTTATAATTTAACAAGTTATGGGAATCGTAAACGCTTTTGGGAATCTAGAAATTATCTTGGTTTAAATCTTTTAAGTGGTAAAAAGAATAATACAATCGATTTTCAATTGGATGGTTTAACTCATCAAAGTACTTTTCAAAATGCGTTAGGTTATAATTACCTCTGGTATTTTGATAATACAGGAACATCTCAACGATCTGGAGGTTGGTCTCTATCACTAAATAAAGTTGGAATTTATTTTGAAAATGATGTTTTCGGTGGTCAAGCCAAAGATCGCTTCAGGACAGGACATTTATTAGTCACATATCGTTATAAAGATTTCAAATTCGGAACAGGTTTTTACATTTGGACTGGTGAAACAGCCGATTCAAAATGGATCCATGAAGAACGACCTAAAAACCCTTATGGTTATCGTTCATTAGAAAATAATCTTTACGGAAAAACAAGTGTCGGAGCATTATATGGAAGTGTAATTGCAAATTCACCTTACAATCAACTTGTTTTTGCAAAAATCGGAATCGATTCTGAACACCTTCGTCATGCAGTTCAAAATAGATTTGTTCATGATTTAATCTTTTTACCAAAGAAAATTGAACGAAACACACCACACTACCCTCGCTTAGATGAAAACGGCTCACCAACTTTCGATAAAGATAGCGTCCGTAAATCGAAATTTTACTTCCAAGCAGGATTAAATGAGAATTGGAGTAATTAAGGGACTTTTTTCTTCCCCCTTTGAAGGGGGTCGAGGGGGATGACATCCGTGAACTTAAATTTGTATCATAACACTTCGCACTTAAAGATTACCATTATCATCTCCCTTAATCCCTCTTCAAAGAGGGAAACTGAATCACTTCCTCAAGACAATCCTCAAAGAGGGAAAACGATACTTTTCATCACTCGTTTTCATCGATTTACCTACTTTTTGACAATATTTGATAAATAATCTGAAATAAGTTGCCATTTGTAGTGCGAATATTATAACTTTGCACCCCGTAGTTACATTATAAAATATACATGTCAAATTCAACAAAATACATCTTTGTAACAGGCGGGGTTACGTCTTCCTTAGGAAAAGGAATTATTGCTGCTTCGTTAGCAAAATTGTTACAAGCGAGAGGTTATTCAACAACAATTCAAAAATTAGATCCTTACATCAACATCGATCCAGGAACATTAAATCCATATGAGCATGGA
>CALPUT020000352.1 GCA_943326825.2 Chryseobacterium gleum
GTTGTATTTGATGATTGATTAGACGTATTATTTGAAGTTTCATTTACTTTATTAGAAGATATTGAAGCAGTATTTGAAGAATTTGTATTTGAAACGTTGGATTGATTAGAAGCATTATTTGAAGTTTCAATTACTTTATTTGTAGATGGAGTAGCAGTTTTTGATGAATTTGTATTTGAAACGTTCGATTGATTCGAAGCATTATTTGAAGTTTCATTTGTTTTATTCGAAGCCGTATTAGTTGAATTTGAAGTTGTTTTTACGGGATCAGTGTTGGCTAATTCGGAATTAGATTTATTCGTTGTATTAGTTGAAGAATTTGTTGAATTTGTTGAATTTACAGGAGTTGTTGAGTTTTTTGTTGTGCTTGAATTTGCTGCTATAGATGAAGCACCCGATTCATCTCTTTTATCAACTGTATTTTGAACATTTGATTTTAAAGTACTTAATTCTTTTTTAGAATTAAGTAACTGTTCATTCGTTGGATCAGTTAGCAAACTTTTCTCTATCTCGTTTAATTTTGTTTCTAGTCCATTGATTAATTGATTATCTAAAATATTTTTCTGCTTGTTTTTATCTGCTTCTGTTAAAGATAAATTAGATTCAATATCACTATATTTTTGAGTATAATTTTGATCTACTGATTTTAATGAAGTTGAACTAGCAACATCTGAATCTTTTAATACAGGATTTTCCTTCTCTAAATCTTTAACTTTTTGAGCAACATAAGCTTTCAAAGTTTTTGAATTTGTAGTTTCAATTGATCCTAAAGCAGCTAGTGCTTCTTGTTTGGTAACTATTTTCGTATCCCTAACTGTTGAAATGGTCTGAATTTGATCAATTTTGTAACCTATATTCGTTTTTTGTATTGCTTTTTCTCCCATTTTAGCATCAATCAAACTTCTTTCTGAAATCAGCATTTCAATTTCCTTGTTTTTAGAATCAATTTGACTTGTAATTGATTCTAGTTCTTTCGATTTAGCCGTTGCTTTTGATTCTTCCAACTTTGAAACTTCTTTTTTAACAATTTCAATATTCTCATTGAAACCATCAATTTTCTTTTTTAATACATCTACCTGTTCTTGTAATGATAAACTATTATCAATTAAAAGCTGAAGTTGGTCTTCAGAATTAGTCGTTATGGCTTTATTAATAATTTCCTTATTCATCGAAATCAATACTAATGCCTCTTGCTGTTTATTACTATCTAAAAGAGCTTTAAATTTTAAATTAATATTTCTTAATTCATCTGATTTCTTAGAATCATATGCGCCAGGTAACTTTGAAATAGAATCAAAATATTGTAAATCTTTTTTTGTTTGTTTACGAAGTAAATCTTGCTTTTCAGTTAATGTTTCAGCAGACTTTAATAATAAATATTTTTCTTCTACTGTTTTTGCTGTTTCAGCAAGAGCTAATTTATTTTTTATTGCCTCATCTAACTTATTGACCTTATCTAAATTTTCAACAGCTTGAAAATTGATTTTATTTTCTAGTATTTTATTTTGGTTAGATGCTTCTTCTGCTTCCTTTACTTCCTTATCTAATAATTCATTTACTTCATTTAATCTTAAATTACCAATACCTAAATCACTCAATATTTTAGTGTCCAATTTTTCTTGTGCTTTTAAATCAAATTGATCAGAATTTGGCGCTAAATCTGATTTCATCTTGATTACCATAGCAAGAATACCTGATGCATCATCGACTTCCTCATTGAAGAGATCGATTACTTTTACCATTTCAGTATTATTAACCATATCATCAACAATTTTTTGTTTTAGTGGTTTAAATTCTTTTAAAAATGGAATGCTAACAATTGATTTATATATTTCTGTTTGTCCCTCAACACGCATAGAATATTCATACTTCCCTCCTTTTGGAAAAGTGATAATATAAACTCCTTTATCAGTTGAATTAAAATTTCCAATTAAATTTCCAGTAGCGTAATCTCTTACTTCAATATACACTTTTTTATTTTCTGGATTGACTGTTGAATAAAAATTACCTTTAACGACAGATAATTGTAATGGGACTTTTTCAACTCTTACTTTGTAAACATATACCTTCCCTTTTTGGCTTTGACGAGTCGAACTAAAATAGGCATTTTGATTTATTGAATCAACAATATAAAGCATATCATCTGAAGGTGTTGATATTGCAAAATCCATATTTTCAGCTGGTCCAAACGAATTGGTTTCGGGATTAAATTTAGATCGAAAAACGTCATAGCCACCCATCGAATTATGACCTTTAGAACTAAAATATAAAAAATTATCTGCAGAATGATAAAATGGGTAATCTTCATCGTATTCTGTGTTTACACCACCTACTACTTTTTGAGGAAGTCCCCATTCTCCAGTAGGAAGTTTTCTTCGGATGTAAATATCCTTTCCATTTTTATCATCTTCGCCATAACTTGAATAATAAAAAATATCTTTTGTTTTGGGAAAATGAATTAATGGAGTGTGATCCTTTTTTTTATCTAATTTGCTTTGAAAGTCAGATGTAACAAGAAATGCTCCTCCAATATATTGTAAATTATATAATCTAAAAAACTTATCTAATTCAATTTCAATTTTTTCTTGGACAATTAAATCTGTAAAAGCCGTAATCAATTTTTTACCGTTTTCACACATCTGGATCTGTCTGTCAACTTCTAAATTATCATCAATATTTGAAGCTGCTTTTGATTTATATTTATTATAATTTACAATTGCTTCACCAAATTGATAATTTAAATGTTGTGCCCTAGCTAAATAATATAAAGCTTTGGCATCAACTGTTTCACTTGTTACAGCATAATTTAAATACTTAAACGATTCTAATTTTTTATTGGCTGAAAAAAGCAGACAAGTGCCATAATGAAAATTAATATCATAATCTCTAGGTGAACCAGTTAATAGTTTTAAATACAAAGGTGTAGCTTCTACAAACTGTTCTTTATCAAACAATTTATCAGCCTGAGCCTTAATTTCCTCTATTGTTTGACTATACAAATTTGTACTACAAAAAATAATGGATATTAAAAATATTAATCTATACCTCAACACTTGAATTTGTATTTGTTAATTTGTAAAATGATTTAACGTTTTAATAAATACATTTTACTTTCAGTTCCGTTCAATAGTCGTACCATATTTTTTCTATGTGCAACAATTACTGCTAAACTCAATATCAAACTAAACGAATTTAACTAAATTGAAGTTTCCGAAAAGACAAATTTAATTATTAAAGGAAATGAAAAAGAAGCAATTATTGCGCCTAAAGAAACATAATTACCTATTATAAAAACTATTAAAAAAATTCCTAAACAAATTGAAGCAGCCAAAGGATGAATTCCAAAA
>CALPUT020000353.1 GCA_943326825.2 Chryseobacterium gleum
GGTACCTATGGCTCTGAACAACCATTTACAGGTCTCGTTGGGTGTCCTTTAAATGGTACTTGGAAATTAAAAATTTGTGATTTATATTCAAGTGATGATGGTACTGTATTTTCATGGGGAATCAATTTTGCACCATCAGTTTATGCTTCACTAACTAGTTTTACACCTGCATTTAATTCAAATTGTACAGGAACTTATTGGGCTGGTAATAATGTAGCAAGTACAGCAGCAATAACTTCTACATCCTCAAATTGTAATCAAATTTGTGTAACACCTCCTTCAATCGGTTCATATTCTTACAAATTTACAGGAATCGATGATTTTGGTTGTTCATATGATACTACAATTACAATAACTGCAACTGCTGGAGTAACTCCAACTTTCACTCAACTTGGGCCATACTGTTTAAATACAACTGCGGCAGCTCTTCCTACTTCATCAACGAATGCAACTGCAATTACTGGAACTTGGAGTCCTGCAACTATAAATACTGCAACTCTTGGTAATACTACATACACTTTTACTCCAAATGCAGGTCAATGTGCTACAACTACTACAATGGTAGTAAACATTACGAATAGTGTAACTCCAACATTTACCCAACTTGGGCCATACTGTTTAAATGCAACTGCGGCAGCTCTTCCTACTTCATCAACGAATGCAACGGCAATTACTGGAGCTTGGAGTCCTACTGCGATCAATACTGCTACACTTGGAAATACTACTTATACGTTTACTCCTGCTAGTGGTCAATGTGCTTCAACTGCAACAATGGTTGTAAATATTACAAATAGTGTAACTCCAACTTTTACTCAGCTTGGGCCATACTGTTTAAATGCAACTGCGGCAGCTCTTCCTACTTCATCGACAAATGCAACAGCAATTACTGGAACTTGGAGTCCTGCTGCTATTAATACTGCTACACTTGGAAATACTACTTATACGTTTACTCCTGCTAGTGGTCAATGTGCTTCAACTGCAACAATGGTTGTAAATATTACGAATAGTATTACTCCAACGTTTACTCAACTTGGACCATACTGTTTAAATTCCACCCCTGCAGCACTTCCAGCTTCATCAACGAATGCAACGGCAATTACTGGAACTTGGAGTCCTGCAGCAATTAATACTGCTACACTTGGAAATACTACTTATACGTTTACTCCTGCAAGTGGACAATGTGCTAGCATTAAAACGATGGTAGTTAATGTTACGAATAGCATACCTCCAACTTTCACTCAACTTGGACCTTACTGTTTAAATTCCACTCCGGCAGGACTTCCCGCTTCTTCAACGAATGCAACGGCAATTTCGGGAACTTGGAGTCCTGCAACTATTAATACTACCACACTTGGAAATACAACTTATACGTTTACTCCTGCCAGTGGACAATGCGCTGTAGCATCAACAATGGATATAGAAATAAATCCAAATCCAACTGTTACTGTAAATAGTCCTTCTATTTGTGCAGGTCAATCAACAACAGTTACAGCAACACCCGGTTCAGCGGCAACTTATAGTTATGCTTGGACTGTACCAACATTAGCAACTGCACCTGGAAATAATTCAACTTTTTCAACAACTTTTGCAGGTACTTATAGTGTTATTATTACAAATACAACAACAGGCTGTGTTAGTTCAAGTGGTCAAGGTGTAGCAACTGTAAATCCAACTCCAACGGTTTCAGTAAATAGTTCAACGATTTGTGCTGCAACATCTGCTACTGTTACAGCTACGCCTTTAGGTGGTGGGACATATTCATATACATGGACAGTTCCTACAGTTGTAACACCGCCAGGTAATTTTGCGACATTTACAACTTCAACAAATGGTAATTATAGTGTTGTTGTAACAGATCAAGCTACTTTATGCTCAAGCGCAAGTGCTACAGGAAGCGTGACGGTTATTAATTTACCTACAGCAACAATTTCAGGACCTGCAACAATTTGTTCAGGAAACTCGGCTTCTGTAACTATTAGTGGTACACCAAATGCATTGGTAAGTTATACCTTAAATTCAGGAGCTGCACAAACAATAACGTTAAATGCTCAAGGAAGTGCCTCAGTATCTACAGGTGTATTGAGTTCTAATGCTACATATAGTTTAACTGGTATTGCCGTTACAACATCACCGTTTTGTGCACAGGCATTAAGTTCATCATTGACCATAACAGTTGAAAACTCTCCAACAATAACTTTTACATCTGATATTACATCAGGATGTGCACCATTGAAAGTTAACTTTACAAATACAACATTAAATACAACAAACTGTAATTGGAATTTTGGAAATGGATCAACAACGAGTGGTTGTGGAACTGTTTCACATACGTTTAATTCAGCAGGTTGCTATGACATAACTTTAACAGCAGCATCGCCAAATGGGTGTGTTGCAAACTTAAAAATACCAAGTATGGTTTGTGTAGAAGCTGCTCCTGTTGCATCTTTTAACCCAACTCCAGATGTACTATCAAGTTTAAATACAGTTTGTACAATGGTAAATATCTCAACTGGAGCAGTAAATTATGCATGGGAATTGGGAGATGCTTCAACATCAACTGATACAGAACCAGTACACAATTACACATTGGATGAAGGAATTGATCATTATACGATTAAATTAATAGCGTATTCTCCAACAGGATGTTCTGATACGGCTATAGTAACAATAAAAGTATATGAAGAATTAGTGTATTTTATACCGAATACTTTTACTCCGGATGGTGATAAATTTAATCAAACATTCCAACCAGTATTTACGAAAGGATATGATCCATATAATTTTAATATGATTATCGTCAATCGTTGGGGAGAAACAGTTTTTGAAACGAATGACGCTAGAGTTGGATGGGACGGAACATACGGAGGGAAAATTGCACAAGAAGGAACGTACACATGGAAAATTAATTTCAAATTAAAGTCAAACGATGATCGAAAAATGGAAACAGGTCATGTTGTTTTAATTAGGTAATTCAAGATATATTTATTAAATTGAGAGCCGTAAGATATTATGGCTCTTTTTTGTTATAAACATTTTCCATACAGCTTTGTTAATAAAATTGACATTTTTAATTTAAAAGCTTGGTTTGTAATTTAAAATTAATATCTTTGCATTCCCAAAAAAGAATTTGGGATTAGAATATTATTCACAAAAGTTAATAGGTTTATATGCCAACTATTCAACAGTTAGTACGCAAAGGCAGAACTGCAGTGGTGAAAAAGAGCAAGTCAGCAGCACTTGATTCTTGTCCACAGCGTAAAGGGGTATGTGTAAGGGTTTACACCACTACTCCTAAGAAACCGAACTCTGCAATGAGAAAAGTTGCAAGGGTACGTCTCACCAA
>CALPUT020000354.1 GCA_943326825.2 Chryseobacterium gleum
TGAAATAGGTGCTGGAGTCATATATTTTACGATGAAGGCTGGTGTTATCGTAATTTTATCATTTACATTTAATTTAACTCCTCCTGTTGCATTAAAATACATTTGAGGATCAAAGTTAGCTGAAGCTGATCCGAAATTTACCATGCTTTTCGTCAATTGATCTGCTGCAACTCCAATGAAAAAACGATTGGAATATACATATAATCCCGCTCCTAAATCTAAAATATTCTTGCGAGAATTATTACTTGTAAAATCAACATATGTCTTATCATTCGTTGGATCGTTTACTACTGCTCTACTTTGAATGAAGGAATTATTTGACAAACCAACTTTTGCTCCAAAAGACATATTCACTTTTTTCGAAAGTGGTAAATGAATAGCATAAGTTCCTGCGAATTGCATTTTTTGAAAAGCGCCATATTGATCTGCTAAAACTTGCCCGCCTATTGCATGCTTGATTTTACCTGTTCCAACTTCTGGATTTTTTACGATTCCACTTCCTGTTCTAATTCCTGGATCATAACGTACCTTTTCTTTTCTGCCAATAGGAGCAGCAATCGATAAATACGATGTCATAGGCGCATTATCAAAACCTGTCCATTGTGATCTTCCTGATAGTGTAATGTCTGTAAAATCATATGTCCCAGCTGCTGCTGGATTAGCCATAAATTGATTTCTAAGATACTGACTATATTGAGGGATTTGTTGACCAAAACTTGAAAATGCAAGTGTCAATAAACTCAACTTAAAAATTACTGTTTTCATTTCTTTCTTCTAAAATATTATTTACGAATGATAGTAACTGTTCCTTTTTTCGCATCTGTTTTTCCATCATTATGTTCAATTACATAGAAATAACTTGATACAGGTAAGTCACTTCCGTCAATTTTACCATCCCATGGATATAATTCATATTTCCCTGATTGTGATTCAAAAACAAGATTTCCCCATCTATTATAGATTTTCACTATATTTTTAGGGAAATTTACATCTAAAAATTTTAATTCCCAAATATCGTTTACTTTATCTCCATCTGGAGTAAATGCAGAAGGGATATTAACTTCACAACTATGAACTGTAACGGTAACTATACTTGATGCACTTTCACAATTTGGAGATGCTGTTGTATTTGTTTCTGTTACATAGTAAACTTCTGAAGATGAGCTTGGCATAAAAATTAATCCTGTTCCTAATAAATTTGATAACGAATTATCAGAGTACCAAGAAACCAATCCCCCATTATGACTAATTGCACTCATATTAACCATCGTTTCTGATAAACAATAAGTCGTATCTGAACTTAATACTGGAGAAATAGGTGTAGAGTTTACAATTATTGGTAAAATTAGTGTATCTGAACATAAACCATTTGTAATATATCTAATCGGATAAGTAGATCCTCCAACCTCATTTGAAATTACACCTGAAGAAGCATCTATGATCGCTCCATCTGAAACTGCTGGAAAAAAATCAAAAGTACCTCCAGGAGTTGTAATAGCTAATGGACCATTTGAAGAACCCTCACAAAATGAATTAAAAATAAAAGTTGGATCTTGGGTATTTGACATTAAAATAGAAAAACTTTGCTCGCTATGACAATTTGAAACTGAATCATAAATGTAGATTAAAGAAATTGAATTCAGCACTAAATCTCCTGGTAAATATTGTGAACTTGTCCCATTTGGCCCCAGATAATAAGCTTCATTCCCTGATAAATTTGAACCCGTTATTAGTGGTAATTTTAATGAATCACATTCATTAAAATAATCAGCAATATCATCAAGAATAGGTGTTACATTTATTATGACATCAAAACTGTTTTCTGAATAACAAGCTGGTATTGTATTTGTTTTTGCATACACATAAATAGTTTGACTTGAATGTAAAACAGTACCAACTGAAATCAAACCTGAGCCATTATTTGCACTGTAATAATTACCATTAGTCAATGTTGGCAAAACATAGTCATCACAAACTGAAACATCTATTGGAGAGTCTACTATAGGAGTAGTATTAATTGTAATATTAAATACTTTTTCATCTATACAATTTGGTATAGTTCCTGATGATGCATAAATATATATTGGCTGCGAAGCTATTATTATTGAGCCTGCAGAAAGAGAAGAACCATTTCCACCTGTTGAAGTAAAATAATTACCTGATGTCAAAATTGGTAAAGTATAACTATCACATGCTGTAATATTTGTTAATACATCAACAATAGGAGATACATGGACTATTACATTTACAGGTTTAATATCTGAGCAAGTCCCATTCTCTGCTTTGATATAATATGTATTGGAAACCGAGATACTATTTGGATTACTTAAAGAGTTTAATGCACCTGGATCATTCCAATATGATAAACTCACAACTCCTGAACTACCAGATGTTACAGAGGAGATTGTAATATCTACTGTAGCCGGTGAGCATACTGCTAAAGGATCTGTAACTGATAATACAGGCGCACCTGGATTTACAAGTGAAATAGTAGTAGCAGATGAACTTACACAACCAGTTAAATTATTCGTAAGAGTAAATGTGTATGTCCCAGAAGCTAAGCTATTAAACGTATAATCTCCTGCTCCATCAGATATAAATGATGAAGAACTAACTAAAGGAGAAGTATAATTAATTGTGTAATTGGTAGAAATATCTAAATTATGTAAGCTAAATGTCCCATCTGTTCCATTACAAGTAGTAGGAGAAACAAAAGTTGAAGTAAAAGTTGGTTTTGGATTCACTGTTACTAAAAAGTTTACAGGTGTTCCAACACATGAAGTTGTTGCAGGACCTGTTGGGGTAATTATATACGTAACAGTTCCTGAAGAAGTAGTTGAGTTAGTTAATACATTTGAAATATTTCCAGAGCCACTTGCACTAAAGCCTGTTACTGTTCCTGAAGTTAACGAAGCTGTCCATCCAAAAGTTGAACTTGAAACTCCTGATGTAGGAGTAAAAGTTGCACTTGATCCTGAACAAATTGCTTGTGTTAAAGTAGCATTTGTTATTGTTGGTATTGGATTTACGGTTACAACAAAGTTTACTGGTGTCCCAACACATGATGTTGTTGCTGGTCCTGTTGGTGTAACTAAATAAGTTACAGTTCCAATTGAAGATGTAGAGTTCGTTAATACATTTGAAATATTACCTGAGCCACTTGCACCAAAGCCTGTAACTGTTCCTGAAGTTAATGAAGCTGTCCAACCAAATGTTGTACTTACAACTCCTGATGTCGGAGTGAAAGTTGCGCTTGATCCTGAACAAATTGCTTGTGTTAAAGTAGCATTTGTTATTGTTGGTATTGGATTTACGGTTACCACAAAGTTTACTGGTGTTCCAA
>CALPUT020000355.1 GCA_943326825.2 Chryseobacterium gleum
CTGCTAAAGCTGTAACCAAGCCAGTATTTAAATCTATAGTTGCGATAGATGGATTATCAGACACCCAAGTTCCTCCTGAAATATTTGAAGTCATTGTAGTTGTACCACCTAAACAAAGTGAAGCACCAACAGGCGTCAATGTTCCAGCAATTGGAGTTTGAGTAACATCAATATCAATAGTTTTAGTTGCATCTATTCCTGTACAACCTGCTGTTCCTGAAACTGTATATGTCATCACTGCCGTTCCAGCAGAAATTGCATTTACTAAACCAGAAGAACTATTAACAGTTGCAATAGCATTACTTGAACTTGACCATGAACCACCTGTTATTGTTGAACTAACCGATGTTGATGTTCCAGAACATAAAGACGAATCTCCAGCTGTCAAAGTCCCAGCATCTGGTGCTTGAGTGACATCTATGTTGATAGTTGCTGAAGTATCTCTTCCTAAACAAGCTGCGGAACCTAAAACGGTATATGTCATCATTGCTGTTCCGGCAGCTACTCCTGTAACCAAACCAGAAGATGAATTAACTGTAGCAATTGTATTATCTGAACTAGACCATAAACCGCCAGAAATAGTTGAACTTACTGTTGAAGTTGTTCCTGAACATATTGTAGCATCTGTTACTGTTAAAGTTCCTGTTGAAGGAGTTTGAGTGACATCAATATCAATAGTTTTAGTTGCATCTATTCCTGAACAACCTGCTGTTCCTGATACTGTATATGTCATAACTGCCGTTCCAGCTGATATTGCATTTACCAAACCTGAAGAAGCATTAACTGTTGCAAAAGCATTATTTGAACTTGACCAAGATCCTCCAGAAATAGTTGAACTTACCGTAGTAGAAGTTCCAGAACATAACGTTGCATCACCTGCAGATAATGTACCTGTAACTGGTGCCTGTGTAACATCTATATTAATAGTTGCTGTTGCGTTTGTTGCTGAACATGCACCTGTTCCTGAAACGGTATAAGTCATTACAGCTGTTCCTGCTGAAATTGCATTCACCAAACCGGATGATGCGTTTACAGTTGCAATAGCATTATCTGAACTAGACCATGAGCCTCCAGATACAGTTGAACTAACCGAAGTAGAGGTTCCAGAACATAACGTTGCATCTCCTGCAGATAATGTTCCTGCAACTGGTAAAGGTGTAATTGTAACTAACACATCTAAACGTATTGCACTTTCACAACCAGTAACCGTCTGACTTGCATAATAATGTGTGTTATTAATTAAAGCTGTAGATGTTGTCAATGCTGTTCCTCCAGTTGGATTTAAATACCATTGTATTGCTGTTCCTGAAGCAACTAAATCATTAACTGTAGAACCTTGATTAATACAAAAGTTTTGTGATGTACTTCCTGTTGGAGCTGGAGTTGACGGTTGAGCATTAATTGTAACATTTGAAGACGCTGAAGAAAGACATCCTCCACTATTTGCAACTACAAATGTATAAGTTGTAGAAGCAGCTAAACCTGTAAAAGTGTATGTAGCTCCAGATCCTGTAACAGCCGAACCTACTGAAGGTGTTAATGTCCAAGTACCAGGAGTAGGTAAACCCGATAATTCAACACTTCCTGATGAAATACTACAAGTAGGCTGAGTTATTGTTCCAACACTTGGAGCAGAAATCCCTGAACCACTTACAACCACATTGAATGAGCATGTAGAGGAATTACCAGCTAGATCAGTAACAGTTATAGTAACTGAAGTTGTTCCAGAAGTAATAACAGTTCCTGCCGATGGAGATTGAGAGACAGAGAAAGAACAATCATCAAATGCAGCTACCTCAGCTCTATAATCCAAAAGTGTAGTAGAACAAGTTCCTGTAATAGCTTTATCAGGAACACATGATACTATTACAGGTGGATTTGTTTCTGTTCCACAATTAATACTAACACCACAGGCAGCTATACTACTAATTTCAGCGCAAACTGTTGAAGGTCCAGTTAAACCTGAATCCCAAACTTGAGATAAAGCATTTGATGTAGCAGGTGCTGTACCAGTTCTTGTGTATATCCCGCAATTTGTAACAGAATAGTCTGCAGCTCCTAAATTTGAATTATATATATTAACCTTTTTTAATCCACTAGTATTTGTTGAAGCGGTAAAAGAACAGTTAGAAATAGTTAATGATGAAATTGTCACCTTGTCTAAATAGAAATCTTGCCCTTTATCATATCTATCAGGCGTAGAATGTATATTATCAAAGGAACATTTATTAAATGTAAAAGTTCCTGAGGCTTCTCTAAATAATACTGCACCTCCGTCGCAAGATGCATTAGCATCAAATTGTGCGGTAATAGGATTTGCTTTGTTACCTGTGAATGAACAGTTTGTAAATGAAGCGTTAGTTGAAGCAGCTGATTTTAAAACACAATATGCCCCACCACCAGTTGTGTTATCACTTGCATTTCCTTGATTATAATTATCATTAAAACAAGAATTTGAAACTGTTAAAGTCCCAGACTCTTGATAAATCGCACCACCGAAAACAGCTGAACAATCTTCAAATACAGTACTTGTAACAGTTACATTTGGAGCCGTCCCTGTTACTTCAATGGCGCCTCCTTTTCCACTAAATTTAAAGTTTTTAACTTCTTTAAATGCACATTTAAAAATATTAACCGTTGAATTGTTAGCTCTCAAGGTACCTCCACCATCAGCGTTCCAACCAGAACAAGAAAAAAGACAGTAGTTAAATGTTACCGATGAATTTGTTAATAAAAAATTAACCCCGCTACTCGGCCCGCCTTGGTTATCTTTAACAACAATATTCTCGAATACAATACCAGTCCTTCCAATCATTGTAATAACTTGCCCATCATTATGTGTATAATAATTTCTTAATGTAACATTTTTAAGAGTGATATTATTTGCTGAAAAAGTAGCAAAACGATTTGTAGTAGCATTACCTGTGAATATCGTATTTCCAGGACCAGCACCAATAATTGTAATTGATTTATTTATGATAAGTCCGACTTCATAGAAACTACCTTTATCAACAAAAATTGTATCTGTTGATGCTGCTCTAGAAATTGCATAAGATAAAGTAGCAAATGGAGCAGAAACTGAACCTGCAATTGCAGCACCATCTGTACCTGAAGCTGATGAAGCTGTATAGACATCATTAGTATTTATGTTATCGTCCACATACCATTTAGCCGAAAAAGCAAATGGTGACATCAACAAAACAATCACAAAATTTAAAAATCTCAATTTCATAGGATATGTTTTTAATATAATAGCAAGCAAAAGGCAATTAGATGAAAATTTTGATAAAAATAATCCAATTTCACTACCCTTTATAATAACAAGGATAA
>CALPUT020000356.1 GCA_943326825.2 Chryseobacterium gleum
CTTACTCACTTTTACTTCTTCACCTTGAGAGATGTTTAGAGATTCACCGTCAATGCTGATAAGGTATTTACGTTCTCTTCCTTCAACACTCAATTTAATTGGTAAATGATCAGGAACAACAACCGGTCTCACATTTAAATTATGTGGAGCAATTGGAGTTAATAAGTGAATTTGACAACCTGGTGTTACAATTGGTCCACCACAACTTAAGTTGTAAGCTGTTGAACCAGTAGGTGTTCCAACAATTAATCCGTCTGCCCAATAAGAATTTAAATATTTATCATCCAATGAAGCGTGAACAGTAATCATCGAAGCAGTATCTTTTTTATGAAGCGAAACCTCGTTTAAAGCGATGTTGTCTTCTCCAAATAATCCACTTTCTGTTTCTACTTTAAGTAAAGATCTTTTTTGATACTCGTATTTTTTTTCTTTCACCAAATCCATTGTTTCCTGAAGTTGGTCAGTTGAGATATTTGCAAGGAAACCTAATCTTCCAGTATTAATACCTAAAATCGGCACTCCAGAATCACGAATATAGCTTACTGTTTTAATAAAGGTACCATCTCCACCAATACTCAATGCTAAATCGATACCAGTTTTTAGATCATGTCTTGAATTGAATGTGTCAAAAGATTCGGCGATACCTACTTTTTTGATTAGCTGTTCATTCAATTCATTTTCAATAACAGGATTCCATCCAAAATCTTTTAAAATCTTGAGTAAATCTGTATAATGATGAGCTGTTTGTTTGTTTAATTTTCTGCTGTATATCGCAACATTCATATCTAAAGATTGAGATAATTCATAAGTGCATCAAATCTAAATTGAATGTCATCATCACCGCTACTTTTTTGGTAAGAAGCTTTGATTACATAATCATATCGTTCGAATGTTCTGATAATACGATCCAATTCAATTAAATTGATTTTTAAAGTCACTTCTAATTTTGTAGAATCTGGAGATGACATAATATATGAACTCAAAATTCGAGCGTTATTACTTTCCACAATTTGAGCAATTTGAGCCATTGAATAATCAACACTATTGACTTCAATTACTAAAATTCCACCAGGTTCTTTGATGCTACCAGTATTTGCCATAGAAGTAATCAAGTGATGAATACTCGTGCAGCCAAGGTATTTTTCATTTGCATCTAAAACTGGAAGAATACTTAATTTATGTTCAGAAATTTTAGCTAAAACTTCATAGATATGCGCATCAGCTAGTACATATGGACGAGGTAAATGGTCGAATAAAACATCCAATGTTTCATTTTGATCCATTTTATCCATAATATCTGATTCCGAAATAACACCAACAAAGTTACCATTTTTCAAAACAGGTAAATGTGATACTTTAAATTCATCCATCCAACGTAATGCTTTTTCACCTGTATCAGTGTGAGTTAACGGAGGGATTTCGTCTGTAATTAATTCTTGTGCTCTCATTGTTGTTGCCAAATTAGTAAATTACTTGGTAAGTATGTACTTTTGAAACGGAAAAAAAGCGAATTTATGACAAAGTTGAGTGTAAATATTAATAAAATAGCTACAATTCGTAATGCAAGAGGAGGGAGTACACCGAATGTAGTTCAAGTTGCAATTGATTGTGAACGTTTTGGCGCAGAGGGTATTACAGTTCATCCAAGGCCTGATGAACGTCATATTACAACTCAAGATGTTTACGATTTGTCAAAAATTGTTAAAACTGAATTTAACATTGAAGGTTATCCTGATCAACGTTATTTAGACTTGATTTCTGAACTTAAGCCAGCTCAGGCAACATTAGTTCCAGACCCACCGCATGTATTGACTTCTAATGCAGGTTGGGATACTAAAAAGCATGAGATTTTATTAACTGATTTAGTTCAACAATTTAAATCACAAGGAGTAAGAAGTTCAATTTTTATTGATACTAATTTAGAGAATATAGAATACGCAGCTAAAACAGGAGTTGAGCGTATCGAATTATATACAGGTCCATTTGCTGAAGATTTTACAAGTAATCCTAAAAAATCGATTGAAGCGTATGTAAAAGCTGCAAATTATGCTACTGAATTGGGTGTTGAAATCAATGCTGGTCATGATTTAAGCTTAGAGAATCTAAAGTTTTTTAAGTCTAAAATTCCTCAATTAATGGAAGTTTCAATTGGACACGCTTTAATTTCAGATGCTTTGTATTTCGGATTAGAAAATACGATTCAACGCTATAAACTATTGTTGCTTTAATTTTTGCCGAAAGCGATTCTTATTTTGAGAAAAAGTAAGTAAACCATTAAAAGTAAAGAAGCAATCGCAAATGTTTTTCCAATTAAATCACCATTATTGGTGTAAAATGTTTTTTCTTTATTTTTATTTAGGATACCATTGATTGCTGTTCGAACCCACCATTTTGTGGATTGAATGAAGTCACCTCTTTGATTAATAAAACAACTGATTCCAGTATTTGCAGAACGGGCAACACTTTTTCTGTTTTCGATGGCTCTTAATGAAGCGAAACTTGCATGTTGCTTATAGCCAGGTGTATTACCCCACCAACCATCATTCGTGATAATGAAAATAACATCACTGCCTTTTTTACATTGTTCGGCAATAAAATCTCCATAAATAGATTCGTAACAGATTGAAGATGCAAAGCTAAATTTAGGTGTATTGTAAACCTTTGGTGAATCTTCTATTCCCAGTGTTCCTGAAGTACCTCCATTTTGTATTGATAACTCTTCTAACCAAGGAATCCATTTTGAAAAAGGAATTTTCTCTACACCTAATACCAATTTTGATTTATGGACGAATAATGGCGTTTCATTTTTATTAATCAAAAGAGAGGTGTTGTAATATTCAATAAATCCAGGTCCTCCTTGAATAGCTCTCGAAGCAATTGAATTTTTCTTTTCAAAGAATCGTGCGGTTGAAGCTCCGGTGAAAAATAAAGTTTTATTCCATTTTGAAGTTCTTTCGAGGATGTAGGGATAAAAATCCAATTGTCTGATTTCATCTTCATAAAAAGTTGAACTAATAGCCGTTTCAGGAGCTAAAACAATATCTGTTTTTTTAGTAACTTTTTTATCAGCTTCATTAAATAATTTAGTTAATTGTGATTTTAGATCTGAATCAAATTTCTCATTATATGGATCAATGTTTGGTTGAATTGCAACAATTTCAATTGGATCCTTTTTTTCAGTATAATTGAAATAAGAATAAATTGAAAAAGTGATTGGGATAATAATTATCGATGAGGTAATTAGAATAAATTTTAATTCAGATTGAATAGATTTTTTATGGATGACA
>CALPUT020000357.1 GCA_943326825.2 Chryseobacterium gleum
AAAAGGATTTGCAGAAGTCTGTTGTAGTGAAAATCCTAAAGCAACAATAAATAATCCAAATAACATTCCTGCAAAAACATTCGCTTGACCAGAAATGATCATAGCTACTGCTCCCAAAGAAGAAAACAATAAACCATATACTATACTTTTTTTGTAGCCCCAATGCCCAACTAAATCTTTGCCTTTCTGAGAACCAAAAATGAATAAAAATAATGCTCCTAAATAATAAGCAGAATAAAAAGCAAAATCAATTAACTGACTTTGAAATTGATCTAAATGAAAATAATGTTTACAAAAAGGTATAAAAACACTATTTCCCGCAGCTATAAATCCCCAAAAAAAGTAAACCGTTGTTATAGTGATTAATGCTCCGTAATTCGTCTTTTTCGTATCCTTAATTAACATAGTTTTATTTTTAAAGTGATCAAAATAAGCAATTTTTTAACGTTTTAACAACTTATATTTGAATTTAGCTTCAACTTGAACTCGATAATATCTCGATTTTACTTAAAAGCTGAACTTAAAAAATTATATTTGCTTTGAAAATTGCAATTATGGATTTCAAAAAACTTTCGATTCTTATTCCTGCTTACAATGAAGGGCCTACGATTCATTTGATTTTAAATAGAATCAAAGAAGTCGTTTTGGATAATAATATTGAAAAGGAAATCATAATTGTGAATGATTGCTCTAAAGACGATACGGTTCAAAAAGTAGAGAAATACATTGCTGAAAATCAAGATTTATATATTCAACTTTTCTCTCAACCTGTTAATATGGGTAAAGGTGCTGCAATTAACAGGGCAATTAAAGAAGCAACGGGAGAATATATCATCATTCAAGATGCAGATTTAGAATATGATCCTGAAGAATATAATATCTTATTAAAAGCAGTTTTCAAAGATGATGCAGATGTTGTTTATGGGTCACGATTTATGGGACATCAGCCACATCGAATTTTGTTTTATTGGCATTCTATTGGAAATAAATTCTTAACGCGACTTTCAAATATGATGACGAATTTGAATTTAACCGACATGGAAACATGCTATAAATTGATTCGAACTTCTATTGCAAAAAACATTGTTATTACTGAAAAAAGATTCGGAATTGAACCTGAAATAACGGCTAAAATTTCTAGCATTCCTAAAGTTAAAATCTATGAGGTTGGTATTTCTTATTATGGTAGAACGTACGAAGAAGGAAAGAAAATTGGTTGGAAAGATGGTTTCAGAGCAATTTATTGTATTTTAAAATATCGTTTTGTAAAATAAAATGGTCTTTTCAAGTACGATATTCTTAATCTATTTTTTGCCGATTGTACTTGTAATCAATGTCATATTACCAAAATATTTAAAAAATTATTGGCTCTTAGTTGCTAGTTTGTTTTTTTATTCTTGGGGAGAACCATCCTTTTTCTTTGTTTTAATTACTTGTTCCGTAGTCAATTTTTTTGCGGTACAAAAGATGAATCAATTAGCTGATTTAAAACGTAAAGTTCTATTCATTTCTTTAATTGTTTTCAATCTGGCATTCTTGATTTATTTTAAATATTCCAATTTTTTCATCGAAAGCATCAATGATGGTTTAGCATTTTTGGGAAATGATTTAATAAAATGGAATCGCGTAATTCTTCCAATCGGAATATCCTTTTTCACCTTCCAATCACTTACCTATATCATTGATATTTATCGTAAAGATACCCAACCGCAATTGTATGTTCACAATTACATTCTCTACAGCTTTCTATTTCCTCACTTAATTGCAGGACCAATTGTCAAATACAATTTCGTTTCAGATCAAATTAATAACCGCGAAGAAACGGCACTCAAATTCATTGCAGGATTTGTTCGATTCTCAATTGGACTTGGAAAAAAAGTATTAATTGCAAACGTAATCGGAGAATATTCTCGTCAATTATTGTATGATACAAATTCTGTCGAATTAACATCCGGAGCTGTTTGGATGGGAATGTTAGCTTACACTTTTCAAATCTATTTTGATTTTTCGGGTTATTCTGATATGGCAATTGGACTTGGAAAAATGCTTGGATTTCATTTTCCTGAAAATTTCGATCGTCCTTATAGTTCTTCTTCTATTTCAGAATTCTGGCGTAAATGGCATATCACACTTGGAGATTTTATGAAAAACTATCTTTACTTTCCGTTAGGTGGAAATAAAGTTTCTAATTGGAAAATCTATCGAAATTTATTGATTGTGTTTTTCCTAAGTGGCTTATGGCATGGAGATAATTGGACGTTTATTGCTTGGGGATTATTCCATGGTTTTTGGTTAATTATTGACCGTCTTTTTCTACTAAAAATCTTGAATAAAATTAAATTTCTGGCGATACCTTTCACTTTTTTAGTCGTTCTAAATGGCTGGGTATTATTCCAAGCACCTTCAATTGAAAGTGCCATGGAGCAATATAAAATCATGTGGCAGTTTAATCACTTTTCTCTTCAATCAATTCAAAATCAATCGTATTTTAATTTACATATTCTAGTCGCAGTTACTATTTGCTTATTAGGATTAGTTCCGCTCATTCGTCGTTTTTCTAATACATTTATTACTGAACAGCAAAAACCAATATATCTTATTTCAACGGTCTTAGTTGCTGGAATAATTTTCATTCTTTCAATGGCTGAAGTGATTGCAGGAAATTTTAATCCTTTCATTTATTTTAAATTTTAATGAACGGAGAAAATCAACATATCAAATTTGCGAAGGCTTTTAAAGTGATTATTTTAATTGTCTTAAGTATTCCGTTGTGTTTTCAATTGTTGAATAAGTCTTTTTTCACACCGTTAAATGGTGTTCAGACCTCAAAAGCTACTCAATTAAACGATTCATTTCAAGGTCAATTTAGTTTCATAGACAGAACGTTACAACAATATCTAGAAGCTAAAATCGAAGAAAATTTAATTGTTAAAAGTCCGCTGGTTCGTTTGAGAAATCAATATGAGTATTCATTTTTCCAAAAGTTAAACGCCCAGCAAATTTATCAATATGGTGATCAATTGTTTCGTTTTTATGATCCAACTTATAACGAAGCAAGTTTATTTCTAGGAAAAGAAAAAATTGAAACTAATATCAAGAAGCTAACTGAAATTCAAGCTTATTTAGGAAAAGAGCATCCGATTATTACATTGATCGCTCCATCTAAGACTTATTTTTACTCGGAATATTTACCTGAAATTCATAAATTTCAAACGGAATCCTCCAACTATAAAGCAATCAAAAAAGAATTGATAAAAAAACATTTATCTGTTATCGATTTCAATC
>CALPUT020000358.1 GCA_943326825.2 Chryseobacterium gleum
AGAGAATCAATTGCTGAAACAACTGTTTCTTCATCAAAATCAACCACCGGATTTCTTGATGATTTTTGATTACATGCTGTAACGATTCCATTCAACGTCATCGGATAATAATCCGGAGTTGTTTTACTTTTCTCTATTAAGGCTCCTAAAACACGTTGCTCTTCTAAAGTTAATTGAGGTAATTTATTTTCAGTTTCCATTTTAATTTAGACTTAAAGATTCAAGACTGCATGACTCAAGACTTAATTTCACTCTAATGACTATTGACTTTTTTCTAATGACTTAATAATTACTTATTATTCTCAATCACATAATTCAACACTTTCGTCATTAAGTGAACTCTATCTTTTCCTCCCACATTGTGTTTGTGCATTGGGTATGGAAAGAAATCCATCTGAACTCCTGCTTCTACGAATTTTTTTACCATCGCGAAATTATGTTGCATCACAACCACATCATCAACAGTTCCATGAATCAATAATAAATCTCCTTTTAAATTTTTAGCATAGTTCAACAAAGATGCTTCTTCGTATCCTTTTGGATTTTCTTCTGGTTTGTCCATGTATCTTTCTCCATACATCACTTCATACCATTTCCAATCAATTACCGGTCCACCTGCAACTCCAACTTTAAACACATCTGGTTGACGCAACATTAAAGACGTTGTCATAAAACCACCGAATGACCAACCATGAACCGCTAATCTATCACCATCAACATAAGGTAAAGATTTTAAATACTTTACTCCTTCCAATTGATCTTGCATCTCGATATTTCCTAATTGACGGTGAATTCCACTTTCAAAAGCAAATCCTCTTTCTCCTGAACCTCTATTATCAACTGTATATACAAGATAACCTTGTTCAGCCATCCAATACATCCAAAGATTAGCTCCGTCCAACCAAGAATTTGTAATCATTTGCGCATGAGGTCCTCCGTAAACATAAACTAAAACTGGATATTTTTTTGAAGGATCAAAATTACTAGGTTTAATTAAACGCGTATACAAAATTGTTCCATCAGTACTTTTAATTGTACTTATTTCAGCAGTTCCAATTTTATAATCTGCCAATTTATTATTTGATTGTAGCAACATAATAGTTGACTTACCATTCATCGAAACCAACGAAGAAAATGCAGGAGTAGTATGATTTGAATACTCATCAAAAAGCCACTTTTCATCAGGACTTATTGAAATAGTATGTACCGCTTCCGTTTTTGTCAATAATCGTTGGACACCTTTCAAATTGACAGAATAAAACATTGTATTTAATGGAGAATCACCCGTAGCTGAAAATACTATTTCAGAACCTTTATTGATTGAAGTTAAGATGTCTTTAACGACAAATTTATTGGTAGTCAATTTCTTAATCAACGTTCCTTCAATATCATAATAATATAAATTATTAAATCCATCACGTTCACTGATCCAAACAAACGAATTTTTATCATTTGAAGGGAAGAAAGCAGGATGTTCAGGCTCTATCCATTTATCGTTCGATTCTTCAAATAATGTTTTCACAAATGCACCTGAAATTGCATCATATTTATTTAACCACATGTGATTTTGTTCACGATTAACTTCTGCAATTAAAATAAATTTCTCATCAGGTGTCCACGAAACATTTGTCAAATAATCATCTGATTTTCCTTTAGGTGTAATAAAAACCGTTTTTCCATTTGAAATTGAATAAATTCCAATTCTAGGTTTTTCAGATTTTTGACCAGCCATCGGATATTTGGTTGGCATTAAAGACCCTGGAGTTGAAGTAATATCAACTAAAGGATATTCAGCTACTTCTGATTCATCTTTTTGCGCAAAAGCAATTAAATTATTTTTAGGAGAGACAAAAATACCACCATGTATTCCAAATTCACTTCTAGCATACGTTTGACCAGAAACTATATTTTTATCTGAATTTGAAGTAATTGCAATACGTTCACCTTTCGCATTTTTATAAATCAAATTGTTTTCCAAGATATAAACTACACTTTCGTCTACTTTATTAAAATTGACATCTGAAGCATTTTCATCTATTGAATAGATTTTTTGTCCTTTTTTTGCTTTTACATCATATCTGTAAAAATTTAAGCCATCATTGATATAGAATGTGTTTTTATCTTTCCATTCTAAACTATAAAAACTAAACAACTTTGAATTTAAGGCCGTATTTAAATCATTCAAATTGATCAAATCAACAGCGTTTCTATTTGAAACAGATGCTGTTTTTAGAACCCATGTTTTCTCAGCTCGTTCCATATACATATATGAATCAGAACCTGGAATCCATTGAAACATTCTCAATTTATCAGCACCAAATAATCTATTTTGCTCTAATACTGACTGTTCAATTGTCAATTCTTTTTTTTGTGAGAAAACAGGTAATGTAAACGACATTAAACCTATAAAAAACCACTTCTTCATTCTTATCTTTTTATTAATTCATTAAAAAAATTCTCTACTGGTTGTCCAGCTTTATAACAATCTATAATCAGTTGATCTAAATTTTCACTTAAAACAACCTCTGCATCAAACTGCTTATAAAAATACCATTGCTTATTGTAAATTAACGGCTCTATTTCTGCAGCTTCCTTTAATTCTTTTGGAATCACTTTATTCTTTTCTCCTAATAACTCTCCGAAAACATTTTTAAAAGACGCATCTGAATATAACTTTTTGAATTTCTCAGGATTTTTAGCAATTCCCTCTCGAACAGTCAATAAATCATCTTTATCAATTTCATATACTCCTCCATACACTCGAACATGTTCTGGTCCAAGCTCAAAATAAACACCATTAATAGCTTTGCTTTTCTTACCTTCAGGAGTAACAACAGCCGAAACATTCATTTTATAAGGAGTTTTATCTTTTGAAAAACGGATATCTCGGTTAATTCTAAAAATACATGAACTAGCTTCTAACTCCTTAAAAGCTGGATCATCTTCTGCAAGTTTTGTTATTATATGAGTTACGAAATTTTTAAATGCATCTTTTACATTCACTTCGTATCTTTTACGATTTTGATCAAACCAATCTTTATTATTATTTCCTGCCAAATCCATAAAGAATTGAAGGAAGTCTTGATTAAAAAAAGCCATCTTTTAAATTTTGAAGTGGAAAGATAATTAATTGTTTTCAGACTTTAATTTATATTCGATTCGAACTTTACATTTGACTTCATTTTCTATGTTTTTGTTAAAAAATGTAACTACTTTTACCAAAATTTTCAAAAATGAAACACGTATCTTTAGCAAGCATTGAAGCTGCAATCAAAAAAGTAGA
>CALPUT020000359.1 GCA_943326825.2 Chryseobacterium gleum
AGAAATTACTGAAACTTAAAATTTAGCATTCCATTTGGTGTTTTTCCAAATTTTTTGTTGCTCTTTTGTTAGAAAGGTCCAAGCAACAATTCGACTTGTTTTATTTCCTTGTCCCATCGGGATAGTAATAGTTTCTTCAACTTCTGCTTTTTTCAACGCTTCTTGTATGCTTTTTAAACTTGATTGTTTAGAAACCAATGTGCTAAACCAAAAACAAGAATTTCTAAACTGACGACTTTGACGAATCATTGTTCCAATAAATCGCTCTTCACCGCCTTCACAGAATAATTCAGCATTTTGACCACCAAAATTCAAAACGGTTTTAGTTGGTTTTTTATCTGATAAATTTTTGATTTTACGATTCGTTCCTTTTGTTGCTTCTTCCAAAGAAGAGTGGAATGGAGGATTACAAATTGTCACATCGATTAATTCATCTTCGTTTAAAATGTTTCTAAAAACATCATTTTTAGCAGGTTGAAGACGCAATTCTATTTTCGATTGTAAATTTTCATTTGAATCAATTATTTTTTGAGCCGATTCAATCGAAATAGGATCAACATCACTTCCGATAAAAGACCAATCATATTCTTTGATACCGATGATTGGATAAACACAATTCGCTCCCACGCCAATATCGACACATTTTACTTTCTGTCCTGTTGGAATTTTTCCATAATTGGAAGTTCGAAGTAAATCAGAAATATGATGAATGTAATCAGCTCTTCCAGGAATTGGAGGACAAAGATAATTTTCAGGAATATCCCAATAATTAATACCGTAATAATGTTTTAATATGGCTTTATTCAACCATTTAACAGCATCAGGGTTTGCAAAATCAATCGAATCATTACCATGAATATTTGGTTTAACAAATTCACCTAATTCAGAACAACTTTTAATCAAAGCAACAAAATCGTATCGCTCTTTATGTTGATTGCGAGGATGTAGTTTTTCTTTTTCTTTTGGTTGTTCTTTTTTTTTGGCTTTCATGCGTCGAAAATAATGAAGTGTAAAGATATTGATTATTATTAAAGCATTGATTTCTTTGAATTAAATAGTGATTTTAAATTAAAATGTTAAAAGTCGTTAAAGAAGTTTTTTATTCAAAAATATCATTATATTTGTGATATCAATTTAATATCAATTTAAATAAAATAATCATGAAAAAAGAACAAGTTTTACAACCATTAAGCGGGAAATTAGCTTTAGTGATGGTTGTTTTATTAATTGTAGGAATCATCGTTGGATTCAGCATTAAAAATTACATTTTAGGAGGTGCTCTAATTCCAGTGGCCCTTTTGTTATTAATAGGATTAAACGTAATTAGTCCAAACAATTCGAAAGTGTTTCTATTGTTTGGAGAATATAAAGGAAGTGTAAAAGACAATGGTTTGTTTTGGATGAATCCTTTATACACAAGAACGACTTTATCGTTGAAAGCTAGAAACTTTGAAAGTGAAAAGATCAAAGTGAATGATAAAATGGGGAATCCAATTTTGATTAGTGTTATTTTGGTTTGGAAAGTAGAAGATACTTACAAAGCAACGTTTGATGTAGATAACTATCAGAACTTCATTAAAGTACAAACGGATTCAGCTGTTCGTAAATTAGCAGGTTCATTTCCTTACGATCATTTCGAAGATGAAAGAGCAACCATTACATTAAGTACAAATTTTGATGATGTTAATTCTGCTTTAGAAAAAGAAATCACAGAACGTTTAGTTTTAGCTGGAATTGAAGTAATTGAAGCAAGAATTGGTTATTTAGCATATGCTCCAGAAATTGCTCATTCAATGTTGAGAAGACAACAAGCATCAGCAGTAGTCGCAGCAAGACATAAAATTGTTGAAGGAGCAGTTGGAATGGTTGAAAGTGCATTAAAGTTGTTATCTGAAAAAGAAATCATCGAATTTGATGAAGATAGAAAAGCGGCTATGGTGAGTAACTTGATGGTTGTTTTATGTGGTGATAGTGAAACAAAACCAGTAATTAATACAGGAACATTGAATCAATAGATCATGGCTGAGAAAAAATCATTTGCTTTACGAATTGATGCTGAAACAATGAAGGCTATTGAAAAATGGGCTGCAGATGAATTTCGCAGTGTCAATGGTCAGATAGAGTGGATGTTGAATAAGTCACTCAAAGATGCAAAGCGATTAAAAGTAAAAGAAGTTGAAAACAAAAAAAATCCGAAGGAATAACCTTCGGATTTTTTTTGTTTTATTCTGAAATTAAAACATTTCGTATTTCTTTTGCTAATTCAACTAGGCTAGTATAACTTTCCAATTTAATATTGAATTTTTTCAATAAGCATTCTTCATTAATTTCTAAAATAACTTCTAAAGGATCTGATTCATGACCGATTCTTTGTTTCGTAAAGTCTGAACCAATCAATAATTGATCGTTGGACATACCAATACACCAGTTTTCAATAAACTCACTTAGAGAGATTACTTCTATTTTATAATTTTTCCAGTCTTTATTTATGCATTCTTGTGCCTTACTTTCTTCAGACCAAAAACAAATCATTTCAGCAGGATTTCCTTCTTCGTCTTCATATTCTTCAGAATCGGCAGAAGCAAACTCATCGTTATATTCCAAAGCCCAAACTTTACCTGTTTGACAAATTTTAGAAATAAATTCTTTATGTAATTCTTCTATTGAGATTTCTGAGTTCATATTGGTTCATTTTACGGTAAATTTAATGAAAATTAAACTCTATAAAAGATTATTTTATTAACAAGTTTTTCTCATATAAATTAAATGAAGATGTAGCATTTTTATGAAAAGTACCTACTTGTTTGAAGCCTAAATTTTCATAAAATTGAATCAAATAAGGATTGGCAGCATTACAATCTAATCTGAAAATGGAGCAGTGATCTTCCAAAATTTTAGCTTCAATTTTTCTCAATATTAATGCACCTAAATTTTGTCCACCGAATTCTTTTTTCACAACTAATGAATGAACATATCTCGCTTGAGGGTTTTGAGTTTCCCAATAAACTTCATCTGTATTAAGGTAGCGAAACATTCCAATGTGCTCATTTTCGTCATTATAGGCATAATAAAATTCATTTTTATCGAACCCATCTAAAAGCCATTCAATATCTTTTTCTGTTGGATTTAACCATTGACTCCATTGTGTTAAATTCTTTTTTTGAATGGATGTTGCAGCAATTTTAAAAAGCTCAAGCACTTCTTTTAGAGAAGTTTTGTCGATAAGTTTAAAATGTATATTCATCTTGAAATTTAAAAATCAGTTAAATTTAAGG
>CALPUT020000360.1 GCA_943326825.2 Chryseobacterium gleum
ATGAATTATAAGAAGCATCAAAAGCAGCTGTAGGGATCGTTGTGTTTAAAGCGATAGAAGCACTTGGAGTTGCTCCCCAAGTTACCGTCATATTCCAAATTTTAACACCATCTATGTTTCCTGTACCCCATGCATTATCTGTGTATGAGAAAAATGGACAAGGATCAGTTGTAGCAGGTAATCCACCTTCAGCATCTGCAGGAAGTGGAACAAAAAAACCACTTACTGGTCCTGTTGTAAAATTTGCACTTATTGCTCGAGCAGCTGCATTCCCAAGTAACATTTGATCTCTTTCAAAGCAATAAACTTTATCAGTTGCTTGATTTGAAGTCATATAATATCCATTCGACCAAATTCCAAATTTTAAATAATCTGGAAACTCTGGGGATGTAAAAGTATATGTATAATATTGACCCAATGGATCATTTGTTTTCGAAATAGCAATATATATTTTACGATAATCTGATGAACTAGAAACATCATCTCCGAATTGAGATATAAACCATCTATCTGCATATTTGTCATACATAACAATTGGATCACCATTATCACCTGTAGCTGGACTCCATAATGAACTAATATTAGCTGTTAACATATTAGCACCGGTAGATTTATTAAATATTTTAAATGGTGTTCCATTAATCGCCTGGATATAGTGATTAGGCCCTGCTGCTCCTGTAGGATCAAAGGGTCGAAAACCTGCTGCAGATTGACCCGGCCAGTTTTTAATTGGAGCTTTGTTTTGATTTGATCTTTCTCCCATTTTATTTTGAATAGAAGTTGAATCATTTCCATAAAGCTCAGTATTATCAGAAGCTTTATAAATAAACTTTTGAGGGTCGCGATTTTTTCTATCTTTCGATTCTTCTATTTGCTCTAACCTCCCTTGTTTCTTAGGGACATAAGGGAATTCTTTAGCTAATTCTGAAAGTGGTTTTGAGATATGAAAATCCGAACAAGTTATTACCTCAAATTGAGAATTTTCTTTCGGTTTGTTTTTTTGGGAAAAGGTTGACGCAACGGACAGAGCCCCAAATAGAAATAATAGTAATTTCTTCATAGTATTGTAATTATAATTTTAGCATCACAATAATAATCGTTATTTTTTTAACAAACAAATTTCAAATTAATTTATTTATTAACATGAAAAAATTGAATATTCACAGAGAAGATTGATTTGGTAGATGAAAGTATCTATATAATAGTTTAAGAATGTAAATAGATAGACTAATGGTACTTTTTATCAAATAATATTATTTACAATTTTTAAGTACTTTAGTTCAAAGTTTTATTATTTCATAGTTGAAAATCTTCATTTCCATATTTTTAATTTTATTTTTCGTTCAAAATTACTTTGGACAATACAAATTGAATGGTAATGTGTTAGATGAAAATAATCGACCAATAGAACTTGCTAGTTGCTATTTGATTAGTGATACAATCGCTGTTCAAAATGAATTTTCAGATTCAGCAGGTTTTTTTGCTTTTGATAACATTCCTTCATTTAATCATATCATCATTAGTTATTTAAATATTGAACAGCAATACGCAATAAACATAAACTCAGACACAACTATTGTATTTCATTTCAATCTAAACAAACAGCTTGAAGAGATTAGTATTACAAATAAAAAACCATTGATAGAAAAGCAGATTGATCGAATTATTTACAACGTTGAAAATAGTATTTCTTCCATTGGCTTTACAGCTTATGATGTTATAAGAAAAGCACCTGGAGTAAGGGTAAACAATTTTTCAATTACAATAGCGGGTAAAAGTTCAGTATTCATTTATGTCGATGAACTTCAGTTAAAGTTGACAGGTGAAGAATTAGTGTCATATTTACGATCGATTTCTGCTGAAGATATTTCGAAAATAGAGGTAATAACCACTCCACCGTCAAAATATGATGCGGAGGGCAATTCGGGAATTATAAACATTGTAATGAAGAAAGTCTTCAAAAAAGGGTATAACTCCAATCTATTTTCAAATTTCGCTCAAAACTCATATAGTTCAATTGATGTAGGGTATAATTTAACGTATAACAAACGTAAAATTTCTTTGCATACGAATGTTAATCTGACTAAAATGCAATACCAAATGACAGAATCATCGATTGTTGATTATCCTTCAAATACGTGGATTTCTGGTTCTAAATTTAAAATTGGATCCACGAATTTAGAAGCGAATTTAGGAGTAGATTATAAAATAAATGATAAAACAAAAACAGGGTTTTCATATCAATCACAAATAAGTTCAGTGTTGGATAATGGATTGACAGGAATAGATATTAAGAAACAAACACTTATAGATTCAACACTTAGAACTAACATTAATTCGGATATTCTTTTTTCTTTTCAAACGGCAAATGTATACATTAAGCGTTCATTAGATACGATGGGGAAAGTGATGTCTTTTAATTTGGATTGGTTGAATTTTGATAAAAAAGATAACAGAACTTTAGCAACGAAACATTATGATAGTCAAAATGCTTTTTTAAACAATTCAGCGAGTGATTTTAATGTGACTGGAAATCGAGTAACAAATGCCTATACAGGTTCCTTGAATTTCGATTTACCGTTAACTAAATTAATGATAACAACTGGATTAAAAAGTAGTTATTTAACGAATGCAGTTGGATTTAATTACTTTAACATTCTTAATTCAATTCCTGTAAAAGATACATTACAATCGAATGAATTTGACTATTATGAAAGCATTCATGCTGCTTATTTTGATGCGAGAAAAGATATTAATTCATGGATTATTAAAGCTGGGGTTAGAGCTGAATACACAAATGTAAAAGGGAAATCAGTAATGCTGAATCAAGTAAATAATTATTCGTATTTAAAATTATTTCCAACCCTTTTCATTCAAAAAGAATTCAATGATCATTCAATGGGATTTAACTATTCTAGACGAATCAATCGACCAACTTTTTACAATTTAAATCCATTTAGATTTTATAATAGTCCTTACGCTTATCAAGTTGGAAATACCTTTTTAAGACCAGAGTTTAGGAACAATTTTGAGCTTTCATACAGTCATACAGAATCCTTAAATTTTTCATTAACTTATTCTAAATTAGCAAATGGAATTGGAAATGTAGTGAACATAGATTCAACAACATTTATTCAAATTTCAACGTTTCAAAACTGTTTAAAAAGTGATCAGATTGCATTCAATATCAACTATGTTTTTAATAAATTTAGTTGGTGGGAAAATTACAATGAATTCATTTATTATTTTGCGTCAACAAATTCTTCACTATC
>CALPUT020000361.1 GCA_943326825.2 Chryseobacterium gleum
ATAAAGTGAATATTAAACAATTACATCATCATCATTTTCATACGAGCACTCAAGCGAGCTGGAAATGATATGTGTATAAACTAAAATATTTCGAAACCCGTTTGAGTAAGTCAAACGGGTTTTTTGTTTAATACGCCCTTCGATTTACTCAAACCAAAAAATAAATAAAATGAGTAAATTAAAAATTGCAATCCAAAAAAGCGGAAGACTAAGTGAGAAATCACTTGTATTATTAAAAGAATGTGGGATCAACATTTCGAGCAGCGACCGTAAACTTAAATCGTTAGCTACAAATTTCCCAATTGAAGTTTTATTCTTAAGAGATGATGACATTCCTCAATACGTTGAACAAGGAGTAGCAGATATTGGGATCTTAGGTGAAAATGAAGTGGTTGAAAAGGGAAAAAATGTAATTCTAATCGATCGACTAGGATTTGCAAGCTGTAGATTATCATTAGCAATTCCGAAAGAAGAAGAATATCAAGATGTAAACTATTTTCAAGGAAAAAAGATAGCGACTAGTTATCCAAAGATGTTGCAAAAATATTTCGATGAAAAAGAAATTCAAGTTGAAATTGAAGAAATCGGAGGAAGTGTAGAAATAGCTCCAGGAATTGGATTGTCAGATGGTATTTTCGATATCGTCAGCAGTGGAAGTACTTTAGTGATGAATGGTTTGAAAGAAGTAGAACAAGTCATGAAAAGTGAAGCAGTTTTGATTTCAAATAAATCGTTGACAGAAGAAAAACAACAATTGTTAGATAAATTATTATTCAGAATAAAAGCCGTTAGAAACTCATCTGAAAACAAATACATATTATTAAATGCACCATTCGATAAAGTGGATGAAATTTCAAAAATATTACCAGGAATGAAAAGTCCAACAGTTTTGCCATTGTCTGAAGAAGGATGGTGCAGCATTCACTCTGTAATAAAAGAAGATCAATTCTGGGAGGTAATAGATCAACTAAAAGAAATCGGAGCCGAAGGCATATTAGTAATCCCAATCGAAAAAATGGTGTCCTAACAGGAACTGATGCGAAGCAGAAGAACGTGTAAGGGCGCGTAAGGATGAATTGCAATTCGCCCCAACTTCGCCCCAACTAACAGCCAAAGGCTGTAAAAAAAACAAAAAATGAAAACAATAACAAACCCAAATAAAACCGATTGGTCAGAATTAACAAAAAGGCCAACAAAATCAATTGAATCATTAGATACAATTGTGAAGCAAGTATTCGCAGAGATTCAATCAAAAGGAGATGAAGCAATACAAAAATACACGCACTTCTTTGATCGAGTGGACGTAGAAGATTTCATTGTGAAAAGTGCTGTAATCGCTGAAGCAAAAAATACCATTTCAGAAAAGTTAAAAGAAGCAATTTGTTTGGCGAAAGACAATATTGAGAAGTTTCACCTTTCTCAGAAAGAAGAGAAAAAAGTTATAGAGACAGTTCCAGGAGTTCAATGTTGGAGAGAAGCAATAGCAATTGAGAAAGTTGGAATTTATATCCCAGGAGGTTCAGCACCTTTATTTTCGACTGTATTAATGTTAGGAGTTCCAGCTAAAATTGCAGGTTGTAAAGAGATTGTTTTATGTACACCACCAGATAAAAATGGAAACATTAATCCAGCAATATTATTTGCCGCTGAATTAGTTGGAGTAACAAAAGTAGTTGCGGCAGGTGGAATTCAAGCAATAGGAGGTTTGACATTTGGAACACAATCAATTCCAAAAGTAGATAAGATTTTGGGTCCAGGAAATCAGTTTGTCACAGCAGCAAAACAAATGGCTCAAAGTTATGGAGTAGCGATTGATATGCCTGCAGGACCAAGTGAAGTGCTTGTGATTACGGATGAATCATGCGTACCGGCTTATGTTGCAGCGGATTTATTGTCTCAAGCAGAACACGGACCAGACAGTCAAGTTATTTTACTTTCAACAAATGAAGAGGTAGTGAATCAAATCATAGAGCAAGTAGAAGTTCAGTTAGAGGAATTACCAAGAAAAGAAATTACAGCAAAAGCGTTAGAAAATAGTCGTTTTATAGTTTTGAGATCATTAGAAGAAAGTATAGAATTCAGTAATTTATATGCACCAGAACACTTGATTTTAGCGACCGAAAAAGCAAATCAATTGATTGATAAAATTCAAAATGCAGGATCAGTATTTATCGGAAATTACAGCTGTGAAAGTGCAGGTGATTATGCCAGTGGAACAAATCACACCTTGCCAACAAACGGTTATGCAAGAAATTACAGTGGAGTTTCATTAGATACGTTTTATAAAAAGATTACATTTCAACAATTATCAAAAGAAGGATTAAATTCAATTGGTTGGGCAATAGAACAAATGGCAGAAGCAGAAGGCCTTCAGGCCCATAAAAACGCAGTATCAATTAGATTGAGAAATTAGTCAATAGTTTCTAGTCAATGGTCAATAGTGGTAATAGTAATGAGGCTAAGGCTCTCGAAGCTGATGTGTTAAAGTCTAATTTCTAGCTTCTAGCAGCGAAGCGATTCAAATATCTTAATAATAAAATGAAAAACTTAATAAGAAATAACATAAAAAATCTTCACCCTTACGCATGTGCAAGGGATGAATACAAAGGAGATGAAGGGATCTTTTTAGATGCGAATGAGAATCCTTTTGGGGAGAACAATCGATATCCAGATCCATATCAAAAAGAGTTGAAAGCTGAATTATCGAAAATTAAAAATGTAGAGACGAATCAAATCTATATAGGGAACGGAAGTGATGAGGTAATTGATTTATTGTACCGTATTTTTTGTAATCCAGGGAAAGATAAAGTAATCGTTTTTACACCTACATATGGGATGTATGAAGTTTCAGCAGGGATTAATGATGTCGAAGTAATTAAGATTCCATTAACAGAAGATTTTCAAATTGAAAAAGGATCTTATGACGCATATTTGAATGACGAGACGATCAAAGTGATGTTCATTTGTTCACCTAATAATCCAACTGGAAACTCAATCGATAACGATGCAATTGAGGATATACTAAAAAGATTTAAAGGAATTGTTTTTATTGATGAAGCGTATATTGATTTCAGTACAAAAGAGTCTTGGTTAAAAAGATTGAATGAATTTCCGAATTTAATTATTTCTCAAACATTCAGCAAAGCATGGGGATTAGCAGCTGTAAGAGTAGGAATAGCTTATTCAAATGAAGAGATTATTTCTTATTACAACAAAGTGAAACCACCTTACAATGTAAGTAAGTTGAATCAAGAATG
>CALPUT020000362.1 GCA_943326825.2 Chryseobacterium gleum
TCAGCTTGGAAGGCTGACGCTCTACCAACTGAGCTACTCCCGCTTATTTAATTCCATTAATATAATGTGGGGGTGGATGGACTCGAACCAACGATACCTTACGGTGACAGATTTACAGTCTGGTGCAATAGCCACTATGCGACACCCCCTCATGTATATTGAGCCGATGGAGGGACTCGAACCCCCGACCTGCTGATTACAAATCAGCTGCTCTAGCCAGCTGAGCTACATCGGCGCTTATATTAATGTTATCAGTATTTTAAAGAACTAGTAAAAGTGTTTCCCTTCTTGGGTTTGCAAATGTATGTACTATTTTTGAATCTACAATGCTTTTTGAAAATATTTTTCAAAAAAAAATGAGCGATTATACTGGCTCATTTTAATAAAATATTATAAATCAATAATTTATTGTTGATAAAAAAATAAATTAATTTTTTTCTTTATGTTTATTTACTTGTTTTCTTAAAGCTTCAACTGCTAAATCAGCTGCTTCTTCAAAACTTTTGCATTGTTTTTTAGCAAATAACTCTTTGCCTGGTATTAAAATTTTAACCTCTGCAACTTTATTTTCACCTTCTTGATCTTTATCCAATCTCAAAAACACTTCACTAGCAATAATGTTGTCGTAAAATAATTCTAATTTCCCAACTTTTTCGTTTATAAATTCAATTAACTTTTTGTCGGCTGTAAAATGTACAGAATGCACTTGGATATCCATGACTATTTTTTTTTATGCCCCCGAGGGTGAGCTTGTGAATAAATATTTGTTAACTGTGTAAACGAATTGTGAGTATAAACCTGTGTAGCTGATAAATTAGCATGACCCAATAAGTCTTTTATCGTTTCAAGCCCCGCGCCATTGTTTAACATATGTGTTGCAAAGGTATGGCGTAAGACGTGAGGACTACACTTATCTAAATTCGTTACATAGCCAAGATAAATATTAATTATTCTATATACAAGCTTTGGATACAATTTCTTACCATTTTTTAACACAAAAAAACATTCACATTCACTAACTGTTTTGTTTTTAAGTGTTTTGTATTCCGAAATCAACGAAAATATTTTTTTTGAAATAGGAATAATCCGTTCTTTATTTCGTTTACCTAAAACTTTTATGGATTCTGAATTAACATTTATCGTTTTTAAATCAATCAATTCACTTAATCGAATCCCTGTTTGATAAAACATTTCTACAATCAACTTATTTCGAACACCTTCAAAGTCATCACTAAAAAAATCATCTAGTTTCTCTATTGACATTTCAGATGGCTTTGCAAAACTCGGTAAACGCTTTTCAGATTTCACTCCTTGAAGCTTGCTCATTGGATTAGAACTAATTATATCTTCTTTAACTAACCATTTAAAAAAAGTGCGTAACGATGATAATTTTCGATTTATTGACTTTTTCGTAATCTTTAGATCGTATAAATCAACCATCCATGATCGAACCAATGAAGATTTAATCTCTTCAATTTCTTTAGCTGTTTTTATTTCAGAAAAAGAAATAAATTGTTCGATATCCTTTTTATAAGCAACAACAGTATGATCAGAAAACCGTTTTTCAGTTTCCAAATAATTTATAAAATTATCAATCAAAAAAAAAGGAGTCATAATATGACTCCTTTACGTATTTTAATAAGAAATGTTTCCTTATGCTTCAATTGATTGCATTCTTTCGCGGTAAGCAGCACGAATTCTACCTTGACGGTTAATTACAGAAGGTTTTGTAAATTCTTTACGACTTCTCAATTGTTTCATCGCTTTAGTTTTATCAAATTTCTTTTTAAATTTTTTAAGCGCTCTTTCGATGTTTTCGCCTTCTTTTACCGGGATTATTAACATATCTCTTTTTAATTAATTTTCAAATTGGAATGCAAATTTATAAATAAAATATTTACTAACAAACTTATTTTAATATTTCTCTTGAAATAACTAATTTTTGTATTTCTGAAGTACCTTCTCCAATTGTACAAAGCTTAGCATCTCTATAGAATTTCTCTACTGGGAAGTCTTTAGTGTATCCATAACCTCCAAAGATTTGAACAGCTTCATTTGCTACTTCACAAGCAATTTCTGAAGCATATAATTTTGCAATAGCAGATTCTCTCGTTAATTTTCTACCTTCATTTTTCAAGAATGCAGATTGGTGTAATAACAATTCAGCAGCTTCAATTTTAGTATTCATATCAGCTAATTTGAAACTAATAGCTTGGAAATTTGCAATTGGTTGCCCGAATTGTTCTCTTTCTTTCGCATATTTTAATGCTGCTTCATAAGCACCTTTAGCTATACCAAGTGCTAATGCTCCAATAGAAATTCTTCCTCCATCTAAAATTTTCATTGATTGAATGAATCCTTCACCTTCAATTCCAATTAAGTTTTCAGCTGGTATTCTACAATTATCAAAAATTAACTCGCATGTTTCTGAAGCACGCATCCCTAATTTATTTTCTTTTTTACCAGCAGAAAAACCAGGAGTACCTTTTTCAACGATAAAAGCTGACATTCCTCTTGAATCACCTTTTTTACCTGTTCTAGCAATCACTACAGCTACATCTCCTGATTTACCATGCGTAATGAAGTTTTTAGCACCATTTAAAACCCAAAAATCACCATCTTTAATTGCAGTTGTATTCATTCCTCCTGCATCAGAACCTGTACCTGTTTCAGTCAAACCCCATGCACCAATCCATTCTGCCGTAGCTAATTTTGGTAAATATTTTTTCTTTTGAACCTCGTTTGCATGATAATAAATATGTCCTGTACATAATGAATTATGAGCAGCTACTGAAAGTCCAATAGAACCACAAACTTTCGCTATTTCAGACACTACTGTAATGTATTCATGGTATCCGAAACCAGAGCCACCATATTCTTCAGGGATAAAAACTCCCATTAAACCAAGTTCTCCTAATTTTTTGAAAACATGTACTGGAAATTCTTGTGTCTCATCCCATTCCATAAAATGTGGACGGATTTCTTTTTCAGCAAAATCACGCACCATTTGTGCAATCATTTTTTGATTTTCGTTTTGATCGAAGTTCATTTTCTTTAAATTTTGGGGTATTTATTATTATTTTCTAATTAATAGTTTACTAAATTAATAATTTTGTCTGAAAAACGATTCAATTTTTCTGCTCCATTTAAAAAATCTAATGAAACTAAGAAATTGAAAGAAGCTACTTTACCTCCACTTTTTTCAACTAGAATTGCTGCAGCTTCTGCTGAGCCGCCTGTTGCCAA
>CALPUT020000363.1 GCA_943326825.2 Chryseobacterium gleum
AGAAACATCTTGTTGACTTAAGTAAAATTGATTAATAGAATTTGAAGTCTTATTTAGTCCTGAAGAATTTAAATTTAAAGTATATCTAAATCCATAATTCAATAATAAACTTTTAGACAATGCTGTTTTCATATTTAAAGCATACATAATTGTGACGGTCTTTGTTGATATTTGATTACTTAAATCAAAATACTTTTTATTAAAGTCATCTATCAACACATATGAATTATCAAACGAGCTTTGATAAGTTACTAATGAAGCATAATCATGATTAACTAATTTCGAACGATTAAATCCTATACCAAATTGATGACTCAATCCCAAAGGCAATAATGAATTTTTCACTGAAAATTCAATTTTAGGCATCACTGAAAATGTTTGAATATCTAAATTTTGATGTATCACATTTAAATTTAGATATTGAGCCGTAGTTGAATCTTGATGATCAATTGATTTCTCTAAGTATACATTACTGAAATCAATTCCTCCTTCTATACAAAAAGCAAAATTCCTTTTTAAAATAACACCGAAACTTGCTCTAAAACCAAGATTGAATTTATCTCCTTTTTGATTTAAATTTTTATCGTATTTTGAATAAACATCACTACTTGATCTAAAATTATACAAAATTGGTGCATTCATTAATGCATCCAAAGAAATATAAAACTTAGAATTATAATATCCTTTATTCGATTGACTATTTCCTTTCAAAACAAATAAAACACAAACAATTAAAACTACTGTATTTTTCATTTTCATCTGCATTAAATTGTTTTTTTCGTTTTTAAATCATTGAAAATATGAAACATATGAGCTCCCAAATGCAATCTCTTGGGTGTGTCTTTAAAATAATAACTTGAACCCACGTCTATACTTCCATTTTCAATATCCAATATTAAAACATTCATCTCTGTATCATGACCAGAAAAAATACCTAAAGGAACGTAAACAGTTAAAACTGGATATATGAATAAAGACAAAAAAACCATACTTGGTGAAATTCTTGGAGAATATTGATGTTCAACCCAAGTAAACAAAACTTTTGAAGTACCATAATTTGTTTTAATTTCCTCTAGCAATTCATAATCAACTGGGAAAATATTAAAATTATCTTCACGTGAAACTTGTTGCATAAAGCTAAACAATGCGCTTCTCTCATTAAAAATAGTCGTTCCTTTAAGTTCCAAATTATCTCTATCAATAGTATAAACCTTAATATCTGAGTCCAATGCTGAACTTTCAATCACTTGAGAATAAAGATGCTTCAATTTTTCCGATTTTAACAAATCAATGTTACCATGCTTGTAACTAAACACCATTGGTTCTACTACAATCAATTCATTTACACCAATCTGTAATTCAGTCTCTTTAATTTCTTTAAGAATTTTAGTTTGTTGTTTGTAAGACAAACTCTCAAATGCTTCACGCTCTTTTTCTGATTCTAAAAAAAGTTCCTTTTTAATAGTGAATCTTCTGGAAAACAATGAATCATCTAATAAATCAGCGATACCATATAAATAGAATTTTGTAGAATCAAAATTATCTGGATTGTCTGTATTCTTCTTGCTTTTAATTTTATCGTATTTTGATTCTGTTTTTTTAGGAGCAATCGAATCAGTAATACTTATAGGTAATTTACTTTTCTTTTCTGAAAATTCTTTAGATGCTTCTTGAAAATTCTTTTTTGAATAATTATCGATTTTAAAACTAATTGCAGAAGCAAGTTCCTTTAATAAGTAGTTATAAATAGCATCTATTTGTTTGTCATTAGGCAATGATTTTTTCAAGTCAAAAATCTCCCTCAAAGCCAAAGTATACATTCCTTCTTTACTTATTTTTTTTATAAAAAAATGAACTGACGCTATTTCACCTTCTAAATCAACATTTTTATCTACCGCTTCATTGATATTTCCATTTTTCTTAAATTGAGCTAATCCCAACCAAATTTGGGCTTTCATTCGTTTTAAATAAATCGAATTTGGAAATTCTCTTTCTAATATAAATATTGAATAAATTGCATCTGCATAATTCGCATCTAAAACATCTGTTCTTACACTTTCAAAGCGACATAAATTTCGTATGTATTCAAATTTTGACTGACCAAAAACAAAAACTTTATCTCCCCAATTGGCAAAGTTTTCTATTTCTGTTGAAAGTTCCTCTTTTCGTTTTTTAATATTTGGATGAGAACTCTTACTATCATCGTAATCTTCTACAGCCTTAATTTCATATTTCTTCGTTGGAAATAGATTTTCAGGTATAAAAATATGGTTATCCGAAAAATAGTATTTTGGAAATTCAATTTCATCAAATGGAAGATAAGAATACATCAAAACATCAAATGATGGCAATAATTCTTCTTTGGAATAACCTGCTTCGTTATATATTTTCAAACCTAATCGATCTGCCTCAAATTCCTTTTCTTTGGAATAAACACTTAAACCACGAATACTTAAATCACGTTTGTTTTTTGTTCGGTATTCAAAACTTTCGATAACATGTTTTTCAGTAAAATGTGAAATTTCATGAGCCAATACAAATGCTAATTGTGCTTCGTTTGTCAATTGAGAAATCAATCCAGTAGTAACAAATACAATACCTTGATCTGTAGAAAAAGCATTCGATTCATTTGATTTTAATGTGTAAAATCGAAGATGAGACTTTAAATCGCTCTTATTTTCTAATAATTTATCAGCTATAGACTTAATATAAAGTGAAATCTCATCACCATAAACAACCATTCCGGAATGCAATAAATCATCGATTCCATAATGAATTCCTTGTAAAAAAACTTTCTCTTGAGCCTTTGATAAATTCCCTTTATTGGTTTTTAAGTCTTGTGCGATTTTTTGATAAGTAAGAGAAGAAAAATCCGCTGGAATTTTACCAACTGAGTTTAATGTTTTAAAATTATTAAAATCTTGTTGAGATAATATCCCAAAAGAGATGAATAAAGGTAAAATATAGATTAGCTTTTTTAAAATCATAAGTTCAGTAAATTAGATTGCTACAATTACAAATCCGTAATCAAGCAAACAGGTATTGGATTCATTTTGTGCTGATTAATCGCATTTAATCTTCTGTAAATTTTCAAAACTTCTTTTTGTCTATCTGAAATCAGTGATTCATCACCTTGAAAATCCATTGCCCATTCTAATTCAGGATAAGTTGCTCCGATGATATCTTCGTCACTTTTTCCATCATCCCACAAACCATCAGTTGGTTTTGCTGTTACAATTGATTC
>CALPUT020000364.1 GCA_943326825.2 Chryseobacterium gleum
ATGTAATAAAACCAAACAAACGCATTGTACAAATGCATTTTCTCTTCGAATTTCATTTCATCAATTCGATAAGGTTTTAAGCGTGAATAGAAAAACTCTTTCGTAAATAAATAATCTTTTTCATCCCTCGAAAATCCAACTTTCAAATATAGAGCATACAACTGTAAAGCTAAGTTTGAATAATCGACCGAAGATTCTAAATGATTTTGTAATTCTGTACTTTCAAGTGTTAATTCATCCGAACGTGTTACAATTGAACGAGTGATATATTGAGATTCAATAACTTTTTCAAATTCAACAATTTCTAAGCAAAGTATTATTGAATTCGCTTTTTGAGCCAATTGTTTTGCTTTTTCTAGCATTTTTAATGCTTGGTGATAAAATGCTTTTTGATAAAGGATAGTTGAAAAATCAATTAATTCTCGTGTTTCAATTTCGATATGATGATTAGTATATTGTAAACGTAAACTCGTTAAGAGTTGTTTGTATAAATGCGCTTTAATATTAGATAATTGTGATTTTTTTATATCTGTTAATTTGGTAAGTGCTACTTCATCCGAATAATTTGAAGTTTTATCAATAAAATCAAATAATTGTAAAAATTTTAATTCCTCTTGAGTAGAAGAATTTCTATTCGCGTACAATTTGAAGCTTCTCTTTTCAGCTTTGGATAATGATTGAATGAGTTTAATTAAATTATCTGTTGTTGTTGTGGACATTGTAATTTAACGGCTTAAAATTTTATTATAACTCTTATTAATCAATGATTTAATTTAATTTATTTCAATTTGGTCATCGTAATTGTAAAAAACAATTATTTCTAGTATTTGTCCTATTCAATTAATTTAGCAATGTGTTATTATAATAATTGCATTTGAGAATCGACTCAAACAAATATGCAAAAAAAAAGTCAATAAGTTTCAGTTTTTAGAAACATAAAAATATTTAACTTCTTTACAAGAGTAGGGGTATTCTTGTATTATTTTCGGTTAACAGCAAAAAAATCTCATTGATATCTCGATGAGATTTTTTTTGTTTAAATACTCTTTTTACTTTGAGAAAAAGTCGCAATAAAAAAAGCAAAAATTGTTGCACCTAATTGTGTTTCAATTGTATCTTCAATTAGTGCTGTAACACAAAAAACAGAAATAAATAGAAGACCTAAAATGTTTTTGTTTTTCAGTTGGAATCGAATAAATACAATTATAAATGCACAAAAAATTATAAGACCAATAATTCCGAAAGTAATAATATTCGTTAGATAATAATTGTGAGCACGTAATCTATTTTCTGGTTTTAATTTAGTGTGATTTAGGCTATATTCCCTATTAAATGCTATTTGTATGTCACCAGTCCCAACTCCTATCAACCAATTATTTTTTATGATGGCATTAGCTGCTCGCCAAAACTCTAATCGTTGTAAAAGTGAATGGCCATTTGGATCTTCGTTGTTTTGTAGCTGATATTTTAAGCCATATAGTCGACTGATTAATCCTGTTTTATTTTCATTAACATTTGCAATACCTTTTTCGATGGATTCAATGTCAGCTGAAGTCAATTGGTCAATTCCCGAAGCATCTTTATTTAAATTCTTTGAAGAAATATAGCGAATGATTGTTGTTCGAATTCGTTGATTCAAAGAATCTCTACCATAATAAGATATAGATGATTTTTTATTCCATTCACGTTCAAGTTCTTTATCGCATATAGAAAGTGAAATTGGACCGTTTTCAGCAGTCCCTCTCAATGTAAAATCATTTTTATACGGATTGCCTTCAGCTGTAATTTTAGGTAGTTTTTTGTAATCAGTTTGAGAATAGGTTTCTGGTTTTAAAAAATTGAAAATAAAATATATACCTAAGATTAAAATTGAACAAATACCTATTAAAATCAATTTGTTTTTTCGATAAAGTTGAACAAAAGTATAAACAAGAATAGTTGTTAGTAGTGAAATGATTCCTGTCAAAACTTGGCTATAAAAAGTGTAAAATAATAACCAGCATATAATACTAATCAGTACTAAATTTATTTTTTTAGATTTATTGCTTTTGATATAATGAAATATAATTGAAATGGAAAGTACAATCAATATAGAAAATCGAATATGAGAACCAAATAAGGACATTTCACGAATATCAAGATAGGTGTGATGCCCAATAATATGATTGTAATTCAAGAAGTTGATTAGAGAACTTAAGACTACGCTAGCAACTAAAAAACTGAATAAAAGTTTTATCTGTTGTTGAGTAATTGGTTTTGATACTAGAACTAAAGGTAAAATAAGAATCGTTGATTTTGTTCGAATGTCACCAATAGCATATGCGTAATTGGTAGACCAAATAAATCCAATAAAATGAAGTAGAAAATAAATGACCAACCATTTGATGACCGAATTTGATTTTAGATTTTCCCAATAGGTTTTAAAATCTGCTTCAATTAGGATGTTTAGTAATACCAACATTGTCCCCAAAGACATGAGCACTTTACTAAATGACATTCCAATCACAACGAGTGAAAAACCAAATAAATGAAATAATAAATGAAAATCTTTACGATTCAAATTTTTAAACATAAGCAGATAAAATTCGTCTAAAAGACTATTTAGAATTAATAACGCTTATTTTTTAAGAATAGTATTGTATTCCTTTTTGTTTTCTAGAATTTCTTTCGCTTTATTGACAAAAAGATCATTTCTGAAAGCATCAATAGCTCTACCTTTTTGGTAATAGTAACGCGAAATGATTTCGTTTTCTAAGAGCATTTTTATTTCTTCCTTGAACTTATCTAAATCTCTTTCTTTGGAAGGAGTTACTTTTTTTAACAATGCTTCGTATTCTGCTTTAGAATCTTCGTAATAACCTTCTTTAACTGCGATTTCTTTCATTTTCTCTAATCGTTCTTCCGAAGCTGTTGAATAGGTAAATGTATCTTTGATTACGAAGTTTTTAAAATCATTAAATTCTTCATCTGTTAATTTAAATTCTCCTGCTGGAGCAATTTTTGAATGAGTTGCGTGGTATTTCGTAGCATAATTAAACACTAAATTATTACCATAAACCATACTTGTTAAACGGCTAAATTCTTTTTCTTCAATTTTTACATCTGGCTCAATACCTCTTCCATCTATTACGTCACGTCCATTGGTTGTTTTGAATATTTTCAATAATGAATCAGCAATTTCTTTTGGTTTTTCGTCTTCTCCTTTGTCGTAATATTCTAAACGCTGAACACATCTTC
>CALPUT020000365.1 GCA_943326825.2 Chryseobacterium gleum
AAAGACGAGGCAATTATTTCAGCTGTTGAACTTTCGCAACGTTATATTACAGACCGTCAATTACCAGATAAAGCGATTGACTTAATTGATGAGGCGGCCTCTAAAGTTCGTATGGAAATCAATTCTAAACCAGAAGAATTAGATGAATTAGAACGTAAAATCATGCAACTTGAAATTGAAAAAGAAGCAATAAAACGTGAAAATGATCATAAAAAATTGGGGAGCATTGAAAATGACCTTTCAAATTTAAGTCAGCAACGTGATGCTTTCAAAGCGAAATGGCAAGCTGAAAGAGATGTGATTGATACGCTTCAAAAAATGAAAGAAAATATTGAAAATTTCAAATTGGAAGCTGATCAAGCAGAACGTGCTGGAGATTACGGGAAAGTTGCTGAAATTCGATATGGAAAAATAAAAGAAGCCGAAGAAACGATTGAAAAAACAAAAGTCAAATTGACTGAAATGCAAGCTAACTCTAAAATGATCAAAGAAGAGGTAGATGCAGAAGCCATTGCTGAAGTTGTTTCAAAATGGACAGGAATTCCAGTCAATAAAATGATTGAAAGTGAAATAGCAAAATTACTTCGACTTGAAGAAGAATTAGGTAATCGAGTTGTTGGTCAACGTGAAGCGATAGAAGCAGTTTCTGACGCCGTAAGAAGATCAAGAGCTGGTTTACAAGATGCAAGAAGACCGATTGGTTCATTTATTTTCTTAGGAACAACCGGTGTTGGTAAAACAGAACTAGCAAAAGCTTTGGCTGAATATTTATTCAACGATGAAAATGCAATGACGCGAATCGACATGTCGGAATACCAAGAAAAACATTCTGTAAGTAGATTGGTTGGAGCACCTCCGGGATACGTTGGTTACGATGAAGGTGGACAATTAACTGAAGCCGTACGTCGTCGTCCATACTCTATTGTTTTATTAGATGAAATAGAAAAAGCGCATCCAGATGTTTTCAATATTCTATTGCAAGTTTTAGATGATGGTCGTTTGACAGACAATAAAGGTCGAGTGGTGAATTTCAAAAACACAATCATCATCATGACTTCAAATATTGGTTCGAATATAATTCATGAAAAATTCGATGGAATTAAACCAGCTGAATTTGAAAGAGCTAGAGAAAAAGCGAAATTTGAATTAATGGAATTATTAAAACAAACAATTCGACCAGAATTCTTAAATAGAATTGACGAAACAATTATGTTTGATCCATTAACAGTTGAAAATATAAAACAAATCGTCCATATTCAATTGAATAACTTGAAAAAAGTATTAATTGAAAAAGACATCAAATTAGTTGTAACTGATGAAGCGTTTGATCACATCGCAGAAGTTGGATTTGATCCTTTCTTTGGAGCGCGCCCAGTTAAGCGAGTTATTCAACGCGAAGTATTAAATGAATTATCAAAATCAATTTTAGCAGGAAAAGTAGACACTTCAAACAATGTCATAATGGACATTTTTGATGGAAAAATAGTGTTCAGAAGACCTATATCCGAAAAAGAGGAAGAAAAATTAAAAATTAATTAAAATTTAATAAATATTTGTTTTTTTATTAAAAAAAATATAATACATTTGTTCTGATTTAGGTGGTTAGGTTAGGTTGATTAAAAGGTAGAGAGCAGACGCCCGTTTGCTCTCTATTTTTTTGTACCTACTTAATTTTAAAACAAGTTAAACTATGAAGACTACATTTTTACTAGTATTTGCGACTATCATTGGATTAAATACTTTTGCACAAGAAAAAAGAACCATCTTATTTTATAATGTGGAAAATCTTTTTGATACGATTAATGATCCAACAAAAAATGATGAAGAGTTTCTACCTGAAGGGAAAAACAATTGGAATAGCCAAAAGTATAATGAGAAATTAACGCATATCAATCAAGTTATTAATGAAATAAATAATCCATTAATCATCGGGATGTGTGAAATTGAAAATGCGAATGTTATTCGTGATGTGATCAATCATTCTAAAACAATGAAAGGTAAATATGGAGTTGCGCATTATAATAGTCCTGACGAAAGAGGAGTTGATGTTGGAATGATTTACGATAGTATCACACTAAAAATGGTTGATTCAGGTTTCTTACGTTATTCATTACCCGATACTGCTTATTCAAAAACAAGAGATATTCTTTGGGTAAAATTCAAAAAAGGAAAAAATTCTTTTTATGCGATGGTGAATCACTGGCCAAGTAGAAGAAGTGGTGAAAAAGAAAGCGAAGTCAACCGTGTAATTGCTGCAACCGCCGCTAAAACATTCATTGATTCTATTTTAGCAAAAGATAAAAATGCGAAAATTGTTTTCATGGGAGATTTGAATGATCATCCTCAAGATAAAGCTCCTCAAATGGTTTATTCTGTTTTAACTCAAATGATCTTCAAAACTTCAGGAGAATATGGAGGAACACACAATTTCAAAAGCGAATGGGACGTGTTAGATCATATTGCTGTTTCGACTGGATTTTTAACTGCTAAAAAAGGGTTAAAAGTTGTGAAAGATTCTGGAAAAATTCTTTCTCCAGCTTTCTTAATGACAGAATACAAAGGCGAAAAAGTACCTTTCAGAACGTATGCTAAAAACTATTTAGGAGGTTATTCTGATCATTTACCTGTAAGGATAGAAGTAAGTTTTAAATAGACCATTAGATATTAGAAACTAGACATTAGACAAATTCGCTAATCTTCAAACAACCCATCCATCGATAGCTGTTGATCTTTGGACTCTGAAGCAAATCCACTGATTTGAAAACCGATTAATCGAACGGGTTTGTCTAATGGCAATACTAAGTCGATTAATTTCTCGGCGAGAAGTTCTAATTGAGCTTTGGAAGTTATTTCTACTGTTTCAGTTGTGGAACGTGTGATTTGCGTAAAATCATTGTATTTGATTTTTATGGTAATTGAACGACCTTTTTTAGGATATGGTTTGTAGCGTTTCCATAAAGTTTCAACACAATTTAAAGCGAAGTTTCTAAAATTTGTTTCATCGAAAATATCATTTGAAAAGGTTGTTTCTGCTCCGATACTTTTACGTTCACGATTCGAAATCACTTCTCGCTCATCTATTCCTCTGACGATTGAAAACAAAAAAGAACCAATTTTCCCAAAATTAGATTGAAGTTCTTCAACCGAATACGTCATCAAATCTTTTCCTTTATAGATTTGCAATGAATGCATTTTCTCAGCAGTCACCTTCCCTACTCCAAAAAATCG
>CALPUT020000366.1 GCA_943326825.2 Chryseobacterium gleum
CCCTGAATTCAATCGCTTTAAATGTGAGGATGTTGATGTACTAATAACTCATATAGCAGGAAAACCTGGCAAGTATGCAAAACCTGCATACGATGAATTACTTAAAGGTGCTCCGAAACTATTTATTTGTGGACATTCACACATATTATTGGTTAAAATGGATCCAAAATTCAATATGCTTTGGATGAATCCTGGTGCTTGTGGTATCAAAGGTTTTCATACCGTAAAAACGATATTAAGATTTTCGATAACTGGAGATCGTATTCATGATTTAGAAGCGATTGAGATTGGGAAACGGTGATTTCTTCCGAAGTTTCGGAATCAGCTCAATCACCTTTAGTTCTATTTTAATTCCTTCAATATATTTTAAATAAAAATCTTTTATCATTCAATTTTTTGCTTTTCTTTGCGTTAAGATGATTATGAAAAAAATTATTTCGTTTCTTTTTCTGTTTCAATTTGTTCAACTCTTTGCGCAAACTGGAGGCAAAACGACTTATAGTTTATTGAATTTAGGATATAGTGCACGAGCGAATGCACTTGGAACCGATTTCATCTCAGTAAAAGATCAAGATATCAATTTAGGCGTGAGTAATCCTTCGCTTTATAATACTAAAATGAATAAATCCATGGGAATTAACCAAGCTTTATTAGCTGGGGGAATTAATTATGGGATGTTTACTTACGCTCGAGATCTAAAAAAAATCGGAACTTTTGCTGGACATTTACGCTATATTGATTATGGCAAAATGGAAAGGACTGATGTAAATGGAGCTAAATTAGGTAATTTCACACCATCAGAATACATTTTAGGAGCTGGACTTGGTCGACAGCTAAATCCAGAATTATCAATTGGTGCAAATGTCAACTTAATATATTCTCAATTAGAATCATATAATTCATTTGGAGCCTCATTAGATTTAGCAGGAACCTACACCAACGAAAAACATAATTTATTAGTAACAGCGTTAGTCAAAAATGCTGGAGTTCAATTCAAAAGTTATATTTCAAAAAGTCGCGCTCCATTACCTGCTGAATTTCAAATGGCTATTTCGCATAAATTAGAGCATGCACCTTTCCGTTTTTCTATATTGGCTCATCATTTAAACACATGGAATATTGCCTATATTGATCCTAATTTAAAACCAACAATCGATGCTTTAACTGGAGATACGATTGCTGTTAAATATCCTGGATTTGGAAGTAAATTATTTCAACATTTCACTTTCCAAACAGAGATTTTACTTGGGAAATCACTTCACGTTAGAGGAGCATTTGACTATCATAAACGTCAAGAAATGAAATTAGATAACCGTCCTGGAGCAGCTGGTTTTTCTTTTGGTATAGGAATGTACTTCAAACGTATCTCAATTGATTATGGATTCGCCATTTTCTCAAAAGCAGGATTCAACAATATGTTGACATTGACGACTGATTTGTCGAAATGGAAGAAATAGTTTGATAGAAACTAGACTTTAGACTATAGAAATAAGACTTTAAGATTCAAGATCTAAAGACTTTTCACTAAAACAACTCTTAACTTTCAACCCTAAACTATCAACTTAACAAGATCATTTTCTCCAAGAATCAAATGTATTTTGTTGTGCTTTTGTTAATTTTTTCAAAGGAACAATTTTGTAGTCCATAAAGAAATTACGATCTACTTCTGGAAGCTTTGCCTCCACTAATCTTCCAGCTCGTTGAACTGTGATAACTTTGATATCATTATTGAAATAATTCAACCATTTATCCAATTCACTTTGGCAAGAATATCCGTTAACGGCAATTATCTCATCTTCTAACATTAATCCTCCTAATTCTGCTGGACTTCCTGGGTAAAGTTGTTTGATAATGAAGTTTGCTCCATTTGGTATTGTTTTCATTCCCAATCTACCCATAGAATATTTAGTAGAAGGTGTATGAATCAACTCCATTCCTAATGCATCTAAAGCTTCTGTGATTATCGATTCAAAAGGTCTATTCCCATGGATAAAGTCTTGAAAAAACTCATCAAATGAATGTCCAGCTTGATTTTCTAATTCATTTTTGAAATCCGCTTCTGAAACACCTTTTCCTTTTAAGTAATAATCAAAATAGAATTTTTTCATTAAAATATCCAATCCGAATTGATTATCAGTCGCTTGAAACAACATGACATCCATTACGAAAGCTAATAAACATCCTTCAGTATAGATAGAAACTTTTCTAGCAGGCACACCGGGAACATATCCATCTAACCAAGTATCAAATGATGATTCGGCAACCGAATAATTGAATCTTCCAAAATTATCGAAGTGCTTTTGTAATTGAGCGTTCATCTCGACTAAATAATGATTTAAATCGAAAACACCCGATTTATACAGCATTAAATCACCCATGTATGTTGTTACACCTTCACAAAGGAATCCAAGTTGAGAATAATTTTCTTTCTTGAGATCATACGGAAACATCTCAATTGGTCGAATCGCTTTTACATTCCACGTATGATATAATTCATGCGAAGAAACTCCTAATAAACTAACATATCCATCATTAAACACATCATAACTTGGCCCTAACAAAATCACAGTAGACTTGCAATGTTCAACACCATGATAAGCTTTGTAAGGAACAATTTGAAATAAGAAATGATATTCAGGAACTGGAAATTCTAAATATTTTTTGATTTGAATTTTCGTAAACGCTTTAAAATCCTTAATTAATTTAGGCCAATTTGGTTTTACTTCGCCATTCATCCATAAATGAAAAATGACTCCTTCAACTTCGTATTGATTGTATTGTAATGTTTCAGAACAAATAAAGGGTGAATCTGCCAATTCATCAAAGTTTGCGGCAACTAATTTTGCTCCTTCTTTTTTCAATGATGTTGCTACTTTCCATTCTTTCGGAATAATTAACTCTATTTCAGCTACTTCTTCTTTTGTATCATCCGTAAAAACACAACAATTTACTGGATTCACGTATAATTGATCAGCATTTAAATAGGTAGAACCTGCGTTTAAATCTACAGCGTAATAGTTGTATTCAACTCTGATTGAAGTACAATCTTTTGTATCTACTTCCCAAGCATCTTTTGAGATTTTCTGAAAAGCAACACGTTTATTATCTTGATTAAAAATCTTAAATCCTTTGACATTTTTAGCAAAATTCCCTAATTCATATCGACCTGGTCTCCAACTTGGTAAATCTA
>CALPUT020000367.1 GCA_943326825.2 Chryseobacterium gleum
AAATAACGAGGAGGGTTAAAGAAATGCGAACCACAGAAATGCGCTTTAAAATCATCACTTCTTCCTTCCAACATCAAATGAATTGGAATACCTGAAGTATTAGAAGAAATTAAAGTTCCAGGAGTTCTATATTTTTCAACTTGTTCGAAGATTTGTAATTTAATATCTAAACGTTCGATAACAACTTCAATAATCCAGTCGTATCCTTCAATTTTAGACATGTCATCTGAAAAGTTTCCAGTTTGAATTCTTTGAGCAAATGATTTTCTGTAAAGTGGAGAAGGGTTTGATTTTACTGCAAATTCTAGAGCACCATTTACAATTCTATTTTTTACAATAGGAGAGTCAACAGTTAAACCTTTCGCTTCTTCTTGTGGCGTTGTCTCTTTTGGAGCAATATCTAAAAGTAGGACTTCGCAACCAATATTAGCAAAATGACAAGCAATTCGAGAACCCATTACACCTGATCCAAGAATAGCAACTTTTCTAATATGTCTATTCATTCGTAAATAATTTTATTGTTAAGATTATGTACTCGATTAGTTAAATAACATGTACACTTTAAAAGTAATAAAATATTTATGCAAATTGAATGGAAATGTAAAATTTAATTGATTTTGTTGTAGATGTGTGTGTAACCACAGAATTGCTCTGAGTTTTGTTTTGGGATAAAATGAGGAGTGACTGGGTTTTAACCACTGATTTTCTCAGAGTTTTGCACAGTGTAGCGCGGAGTTTTGTGTTGGAGTTAAATGAGGGGCTACTAGGTTTGAATCACAGATTTTCGTGGAGTTTTGCACAAAGTTTCACTGAATCTTATGTTGGGATAAATGTGTGTCAGTTAGGTTTTAACTTCAGCGTTTGTTTATGAAAAAAACACAGTGTAACTCTGTGAATTACTCCTTTTACTCTGTGGCTAAAAAAAATCTGCTGTAAAATCACCAAACATTCTCCGAAACATTTACGGTCCCCTTAAAATAAGCGATTAATTTTTTGTCTTGATTTTCAACTCGAACTTCGTAAATACCGATTCGTTTTCCTCGATTGATTTCAGTACAAGTTGCAATTAAAATATCGCCAATTTTAGCAGGACGTGTATGAGAAATAGAAGTTTCAATACTGACACATTGAAAACCGTAACTATTAGCCGCAAAAGCCAAAGCGGAATCAGCTAACGAATAACTGATTCCACCGTGTAATATTTCAAATCCATTTAACATATCATCTTTGATAGAGCATTGTAAAGTACAAGTACCTAATTCAATATTCAATACTTCAACGCCTAACCAAATGCTAAAAGCATCTTTAGACATCATTTTTTCGACGATTTGTTTTGGAGTTAACATGTTTATCTTAGAAATTAGATTTTTAGATATTAGAAGTTAGAACTAATCAATCCAAAATTCAACATCAATAATTCAAAATTACTCTGCTTGCGCTCTACCCATCAAAGTAATCATTGCAATTGTCACGATAAATAATTGAGTTGCAGTTTCGTCATCTAAGCTTGTTCCGTCAGAATCTTCTGTGCTAATTTCAAGCGCCATAAATTGAGCTAAATGAGGTTGGTCACAAAAGTTTTCTAATTCATCTTCTTCTTCATGTTCGAAGTATGAATCTAACATTTCGAAATAAGGCTGCTCGAAAGCATCGATGTCTGCATCTGAAATTTCTTTCGTTACAATTTTCTCTTGTGCAAAGGCTTCAGAGATTAAACAGAAATAATAAATGATTAATCCTTCTAATTGCTCGTTATCGTATTCGATAGCAGCTGACATAACATATGCTAAAAGTGTTTGTTGTGACAATGCAAATGTTTCAGATAATCTTTCTAAACCATCATCATCTAAATTGTCTACTTTTTTGATTGCAGCTTCAATGCTTGCTAAAGATACGTGTTTCATTTAATATTTTTTTTCAAAGATACTTAATAAATGTGTTTGAAATTAATTTGGATAACAACATTTATTTGATGTTAATTATTCTTTTAGTTATAAGAGTATTCTGAAAAAGTTTGAAGAATCTTTCCATCTTTTGTGTAATTTATTAGGCTACCCTCTTTATCTATTTGATAAAATTCATTTTCTGAATTAAATTTTATTTTAAATTTTTGATTTTTTTCTGCGATTAATTGAAACGTATTAAAGTAGATATTTTTAGGAACATTACGCACTAATTTTGCTTGTTCGGGTAATAGTTGAGCCTCAGTTGTACAATAGAATGCCGATTTATATTTTATTATTTTAATAATGTTGTTTTCAAATTCCCAACTACCAATTATTTTGATTTCTTTTGGTTTTTCTTTATATAACTCGTTAATTAAGAAAATATATTCATTAGCAATTTCAACAGTTTTTTTTATGTCAATATCTTTAAACTGTTGTTGTAAACATTTTCCTTTCAAATCAGTAAGTGATTGATTATCAAATTTTGAATGAGAGGAATATACACCTTGAAAAAGATAATTATAATCAAATGATTTATAAATTTTATGACATTCATTTATTAATCCAAAAGTCATGTAATTAAAATCATTAAATCCATTATGTATCCAAATAATTTGACTATGCATCTCTGGCTGAGATTTCATCTCGTAATTCGAATTAAAACGATTAGCACTTGTAAATCCAAATATCTTAAAGAAATATATAGCTTTTACTAAGTTTTCAATTTGAGTTATTGGCTTACAGAATGTATGTAAATCTTGATCCGATGAGTCGAGTTTTATCCAATATTGGTCTATTTCTGAATCACTTGATAGTGCTCTAATTTCAGAAAAAATTGCATTTGTATCTAATTGACTAAAAGATATATTTAGTTGAAAAAATAAAAGTAATAAGATTAAATTTTTCATGATAATTGCTTTTAAGTGATAAATATTGAATGTAATAAAGTTAGAAATTAATTGTTTATTTCAAAAAAATAAAGCTAGTTAAACTATTTTTTAACAAACAAGCTGAATTAATTTTAGTGATGTATTATTATTAGAGTTCTATTATTTTAGAATAATCATTTTTTCCATTTAATCAAAATAGTATCTTTAGGCAAAAATAAATGCAATGGCTTTTTTTAATCAAGACTTCCTTCAATTCTTTATGGATTTGGCAGGAAATAATAATAAAGATTGGTTTGATCAAAATCGTAAAAGATACGAAGTGAATGTAAAAGATGCATTTAAAAATTTCGTA
>CALPUT020000368.1 GCA_943326825.2 Chryseobacterium gleum
TGAACTGATTTTTTTCGGAATAAATTATTTTTACTCATAGTTATATTTTAATCTTAATCGAAAGTAAATGATTACTTTTAAAGATAGTTGAGCCGTAAAAATAGAAAATTAAATCAATTAGTTCATTTTTGCACCAACCAAAATAGTATCCATTTCGTTCTTAGTGTTGTTCTCCTTTTATCCGAAAAATAAACCATTCAGAAAAAAGTTTAAAGCAATTAATTATTAATTATATAAGTTTAACAAAAATTAGAACTATGAAAAAAAGATTACTAATAGCTTCACTAACGCTAGCATACTTTTCAAATGCACAAAGTTTAACTCAAATAAACGAACCAACGGTTGATCAAACTTCAACAATGTTTTTGTGTGATTCAAATGCTACAAATCTAGCTTCAGTAACGGGAAATACAGCTGCTTGGGATTATTCTCAATTGGGAAAATATACAAGTCAATTACGAACAATTAATATCGTTGATCCAGCTACAACTGCAAATGCAGCTACTTTTTCAAATTCAACAATAGCTTTTGAAATTGAAAACTTCATATCAACTTATTCAAGCTCTACAGATACAAATAGAAATTCTCAAGGATTTGTTTTTACAGAGCCTTCACTAGGAGATGTTATTGCAGATTATTCAGCCAACAATGAGGTTCTGATGACATACCCATTTGCTTACAGCAATACTTCAACAGATAATTTTGCTGGTACACTTTCTTTTTCATTAAATGGAATCCCTCAAAACCCTAGTTGTACAGGCACTGTTACCTCTTCAATCGATGGTCAAGGTTCGTTAACAGTTGGTAATACGACTATTCCTAATGTAATTCGTTATAGAATTGAAGATCATACATTGGCTACAAACACATTTGTTGGTGACATTGAATTCATCAGAACACAGTATGAATATTATGATTTAGCTAATTCACAAATGCCAATTTTCATTCACGCTAATGCAATTATTCAAAATGTAGGTTCAACTACTCCATTAATTAATCGCTCTTTGGTATTATCTTCTACCCAACCAACAAATATTGTTGGAGCTAACGCAGGAATTTTATTTAATAATTTGGCTAATTTCAGTGTATATCCAAACCCAACTAAAGGAGAGTTAACGATAAATGGAGAGTTTAAGTCTGATGCTCAAATCAGAGTAATTGATCAAACTGGAAGAGAAATTATTTCCGCACTATCCCTTTCAAATGGTTCTAAAATTGATTTATCTTCAATTGATAAAGGTTTATACACAGTAGAAATTATAAATAACGGTGTAAAATCTACGAAAAACATTGTAGTAGAATAGAACTTGTTCCAAGAAATAATTAAAAACTGTCTAAAATTTTAGGCAGTTTTTTTTTGTTCTAGCTCGAAATTAAATCTGTAGTGTTAACTTTATTCACTTTTTGGATTATAGAGTTAAATTATATAAATATTAAATGAAACACTTATTACTTATCCTTTTTTTTATTCCTTTATTTAGTTGGAGTCAACAAGTGAAAGAATTGACAAATGAAGAACGAGCTTACCTATATCATACTGTCAAAAACAGTCCAATATTAAACAACCATTTTGGTAAATACTTTGAATACAAAGGCCCCGAAATACTTTTCCCTAATAAAGAAATAAATAAAGATTCATTAGAAACATTTATCACCATGTTTCCTGATTCATTAATCATCTATAATCAAGAAATTGCAAAAGCACCAAAAGGTTTAGTTATTGAGGCATCTAATAAAATGGCGCTATGGGACTTAAATCGAATTTTGATGGCAAAAAGAGGAACACCATCTGAATTAGAACCCTATAAAAATGATTATGAAGTATTTGCTTCGATCTTAGTGAAAAACTTACCACCAGCTGCATTACAAACTGAAGATGGAAAACTTGTTCCACATACAAAATTAGATAATGTATTAAATCCTCAAATGAGTTTTGATGATAAAACGGCTATATTGGGATCTTATCAATTTTTAAATACCAATGATCAATTAGTCACAATCAATGCAATTACTAATTCAATAAATCAATATATAGAATTAAGAACACGTGAAATCTTTTTAGCGTTAAATGGATGTTATTCAAATTTCAAAAATATTATAATCGCTGCAGGAGATGGATCCGTAAGCTCAAGTAATTTCGAAGACAGAGAAAGCAGTGATAAAAGTAAATGGGTAAATGGTTTACCAAAAACCGTGGGACTAATTCCATTTCAAGCGAAATACACAGAAGCAAATGGGTCAATCAGCGCTAAAATAGATCCACTTACAGTTTCTACAAGTGATTTCACAACAGCTGGAGATAATAAAATAACGAATTTACATATTGATGTTTGGGGATACAATCCTGAAAAACAAGTAACTGTAATCATTGAAAAAAATGGTTTATGTTATCCGCTTTTCAACTCTGGAAAAACGCGTTTCCTTTCACCTGATTCAACTTTTGAATTTGGAGGAACCTATAAACAACGTATGAATGACCTTGAATTTAAAAAGATAAAAGACCTTATCGAAATGGTCTATGGCAAACGAGGTTTTGATCACTGGATAGCTTACAACAATAAGAAAAAGGATCAAACAGAATTGCTTATAATTAAATTGGAAAAAAGATATTCAGACTTTGGATATTCTCCAGTTGAAGTGAGCAAGAAGAAAAGTAAAAAAAATGTTAAACGGTCTAAAAACGACAATAGTAGACTTGAAAATTATTCTCTTTCTGACCATTCTGAAGCAGATGAAAGATCAAAAACACAACATGAAATCGTTCGCCAGCATGCTATTTTTGATGAGTACAAAAGAAAAATAAAGGAACTAGAAATTCAAAAAAAACAAGCTTTAGAATTGTTAGCATTGTACCAGAGACGTTTAGATGATTATAAAATGGCTTTTGGCCAAAAATGGGCGAAATACAAAAAGAAAGATGGTATTTACACATTCGAAGATTCTTCAACCTTCAATATTTTTACCCAAGAATTTCAATTTCCTGCAAAAGGACTATCAGAGCAATTCGAAGTAAGAAATATTTCAATTCCAGAAGATTGCCTTTCTAATATTTATGATGAAACAATGTTACATATAAATGTAGTTGATGAAATACCTTTTTATGATGCGAAAATCAATGTTCAATTAATTGATCAATTCCCTATCAACAAATGGAATTTAGAAGATAA
>CALPUT020000369.1 GCA_943326825.2 Chryseobacterium gleum
TAGCCTCTTTCTTTTGCATGTTTAAGATTTCACGCATTCCAGAATCTTCAATTTTTTCTAATTCTAATTCCCAATAAACTAATTTTTTAAAAACTTCAGTCCATTCTTCAAAATCCAAACGATTGTTTAAAGTCATTCCCAATTGACGGAATTCTTGTTGGTAGTTGGAATTCGTTTTTTGAGAAATCAATTTCGAATGATCAAGCAATTTCTTTAAAGTCAATAAAATTTGGTTTGGATTCACGGGTTTGATGAGGTAATCGGCGATTTTACTTCCGATTGCTTCTTCCATAATATATTCTTCCTCACTTTTCGTGATCATTACAACCTGAACAAGCGGTTTAATATCTTTTATTTGAGCCAATGCTTCTAATCCAGAAATACCAGGCATGTTTTCATCTAAAAAAATGATATCGTAATTGATGTCATTACTTTTTTCAACTGCATCTGCACCGTTATTGACTGTTGTTACTTCGTATCCTTTTGATTCTAGAAATAGAATATGTGGTTTCAATAATTCAATTTCGTCATCTGCCCAAAGTATTTTCGCTTGCATTCGCTTTAAATTTTTAAATTTGAAATTCGTTTTAAAATTATTCAATTGCGTCCAATATTCAATAGAAATAATAAGAAGAAAATATTTAACGATCCAATCTATGGTTTTATTTCAATTCCAGATGAGTTTATTTTCGATCTTATAGAGCATCCCTTCTTCCAACGTTTGAGAAGAATTTTACAATTAGGTACAACTAATTTGGTGTATCCGGGGGCTTTGCATACGCGTTTTCATCATGTTTTAGGTGCGATGCATTTGATGATGAATGCTGTATCGGTTATTCGTAGAAAAGGACATGAAATAACCGAAGACGAAGAAAGAGCTGTTTTAATTGCGATTTTATTACACGATATTGGACACGGTCCTTTCAGTCATGCGTTGGAATATGACATCGTTGATAAAGTTAGTCACGAATCAATTTCAAGTTTTTTTATTGAACGTTTGAGCGAAGAATTTGATGGTCAATTGGATTTGGCTTTATTGGTATTTCAAAACAAACACAGCAAACCTTTTTTACATCAATTGGTTTCAAGCCAATTAGACATGGATCGATTGGATTATCTAAATAGAGATAGTTTTTATACAGGTGTTAGCGAAGGAGTTGTTGGAAGCGAACGAATCATCGAAATGTTGAACGTTCACGAAGGAAATTTGGTCGTTGAAGAAAAAGGAATTTATTCTGTAGAGAAATTTATTGTTGCTCGTCGTTTGATGTATTGGCAAGTTTATTTACATAAAACAGTTGTAGCTGCAGACAGTATGTTGATCCGAATTTTGAGAAGAGCAAAAGAATTAAGTCATCAAGGAAAAGAATTATTTTCAAGTCCGGCTTTAGCTTTCTTTTTGAAAAATGATATCACATCAGAAGATTTTAAAAATAGGAGAGAAGTGTTAGATACATTCGCTCAATTAGATGATTACGATATTCTTTCAGCGATTAAAGTTTGGCAGCAACATGAGGATAAGGTTTTATCAATTTTATCGACGCATTTCATCAATCGCAAATTATTCAAAATTGAAATTGCAAAAGAACCATTTGCGCCTGATAGAATTCAATTAGAAAAAGAAATCGTTATTCAAAAATACAATTTAACACAAGAGGAAGCGCAGTATTTTGTGTATTCAGATACATTAACAAACAACGCCTACAACGAAGACAAGCAAAATATAAACCTATTGATGAAAAACGGACACATCATTGATTTATCAAAAGCATCTGATAATTTAAATATCTCCGCATTGGCAAAACCGGTTGAGAAATATTTTTTGTGTTACCTGATTTGATTTTGGATTTTGAATTTTTGATTTTGAATTGGAGGTGATAAACGAGAATCATTATTTGAAACGATTTCAGGTATGGAATATTAAAAACAAACTGTCACCCTCCTCAATCCTCTCCCTATATAAATCGGGACAAGCTCACATTGGAAGAAGCAGAATGTTAATCCAAAATCCATAATTCAAAATCTAAAATCCAAAATTTATTTACTCCTTCTTCAAATTCCCTTTCTTCCACTCTTGGATAAATTTCGACCAAGCATAAGGGTTTAAAAGATTGTTGGCGGGCATTTGACCGTTGGTGTAGATTTTAGTGTAGAATTGATTTGCTGCATAACCAGAAGCTAATGAAGCATCGTTGTCTAATTTAGCTGCGGCAAACGCTAGACTTTCGCCAGATAATTCTTTTTGGGCTCTTCTGAATGCATCATCGTATGGTTTCATAGCTACAAAATAACGTGCAAATTCATCTCTAGAAGGCCAAGGATAAATATCAACTTGAGGTAAATTAACAGTATCTTTTTGTAACATATGGATAATTGAATAACGATTATCTTTTAAAGTGTCAGGAACAATAAAACTTGATGTTTTATAACCGTAAAATGAAAAAATCAATGTGTCACCTGGGTAAGTGACCATAGAGAAATAACCGTAATAATCAGACAAAACACCTCTTCTTAAAGTTTTGTCATAAACGGTTGTATAGGATAATTGTTCTAATTCATTTTCTGAAACAACAACACCAGAAAGTTGAATCAATCGGTTTGTATCAATATAAAGTGTGTCTTTACTTTGAGCATTTGAATAAAAATTAATTAAACAAAGGCAAAAAAATATGAAGGTTTTATTTATTTGAAGTTTCATCATCTTCGTTAAATTCTAAAATTGAAGAGTAGAAAACATTTCTCAATTCAAAAATATATTACTACAAGGTTACGTTTTTTTGTAGGAAGCATCAATATATTTTGGAAATTTTAACAAAAAATTAAGCCATTAAATTAATTTGTTAACCTAAGTGGATGCTGAATTTCAACTATGAATGTTATATTTGCACGAATTTATTAAACTAAGTTTAAATGTCACTTTCAAATATCACGCAAGTAAGAGAAGGATTAACATACGATGATGTATTATTAGTACCTGCTTATTCAGAAGTTTTACCTCGTGAAGTTCAATTGAAAACGCAATTTTCACGAAATATCACGTTGAATACACCAATCGTTTCAGCAGCGATGGATACGGTTACAGAATCTAAATTAGCGATTGCAATTGCACAACAAGGAGGAATCGGAGTGATCCATAAAAATATGACGA
>CALPUT020000370.1 GCA_943326825.2 Chryseobacterium gleum
CGCAAACGAATTTCTTCATTTTTAACTAACTCTGGTTTTAAAACCTTGATAGCAACTTTTCGAGAAATTGAAACATGTTCTGCCAAATAAACATCACCCATTCCTCCTTCACCAATGAGGGAAATGATTTTATAGTTTTGTATTTGTTCGTTAATCATCACTTTTTCATTTATTTATTAAACACATAAATGAATTATTCCATAAACTTTGAAGGACCTACAACAGACATAATTCGGCATATTCTTCTTCTTGCATCTACTTGCATTCCATTGTCTTCTATTCCAGGAGGTAACTCTTCACCTTTACCATAATATTGAACATCAAAAACAATTTTATAATTTTGAGCTAAAATATTTATTTTTTTTATAAATTCATTTCTAACTTCTTCAGCTCGTTTTTCAGATAAGGACAAATTATACTGATCAGAACCTTGACTATCGGCATACCCATCAATTACTACCATTAATTTAAATTTATCATTTGAAAATATACGATTGTTATTATTATTAACATAGTTCTTCCAAGTTTCAATGTCTTTACTGATCTCTTTAACCATATTATTGATGTCTTCTATTCCAGAATCTGTAAGTTTGGCGCTACCTGTTTTAAATGAAAAATCTCCATTTAATTCTTTCACTTCAACATTTTTAGATATAATCATATGTAAAGGTTGAATAGTATTTGTAAACAAATCGTTTATTTCAACTAACAATTCTAATGATCTTTTGTAACCAGCTTTTGTATTTGGATCAATTGATTTAAATTCTTCATACAAAAGATTCATTTTAGCCTGACACTCCTTCCTTATTTGTTCTGTTTTTGAAATTGTCTTACCTTCAGGCTGGTTAATTATTTTCTTGCCATCTTCATCAAGAATTCTCATAATCCCATCATAAGTTTTTTTATTATCTAAAAAATTTTTCTCTTTAATTACTTTTCGCTTATTGATTATATTAGTTTTTATCTCACCTCCATTATCTTTATATCTAGGTTGATCTATAACTGAAACTGATTTAAATTTATTTTTACTATGTTTTTTATCACTAAAAGTACTTGAAAGCATACAGGCATTTAAGAAAAATAATAGTGAAAAAAAGCTAATTATTACTTTATAATTTATAAACATATATCATTGATTTTTTTTGGTGAGTATTCTATTTTGCTTTTATTTAATTGATAGTATAAATCATTTTTTAAATTACATAAATTAATAAATTTTTGTGAATTTTTATCTGTTGGTAAAACTGATTCAAAATTGTTAAAAGCAAAGATTAATAAATCATCAAATCGCTTTTTATCATTATCCCTATACTTTGATGAATTTGGTAATAATTCGATTAAAATTTTATTCACTTTTAAATCTGTTTCTGCAATAGCTTCAAATTTTGAGTAATCTATATCGTTGTAAGTATTTTGCTTAGGATTTTTTACTTTTTCACTTTCTATTCCTGTCTGCTTTTTATGCTGATCTGATTCGTTTATCGTAATTATAGAATCTTTTTCCTTAACAATTAAGCTATCTTTCGTATCAGTAATTGCGGCATCCATTTTTTGATTTATTTGATTACTTGGTAAATTATTATTCAGATAAAAAAGAGTTCCGATTAGTGCTATAATCCCTATACTTAAAGCTAGTATGCTTAAAATTTTTATATACTTTTTGGATTGATCAGTTTTAGCTATAATTGTATCACCATTAGACACCTCATCTAATGTATAAAATGATTGTATCGTTCTCTTTTTTGGATTTTTAATTGTTGCTTCTTGAATTACGGTGTCCCAAATTGTATAGGTCAAAGGTAATGGTATTTGCTCAATTTGTTTATCTAACTCTTTATTTGAAGTGATATATTCATATGGTTGTTTTTTCATCACCATAAACCATAAAGTAACTCCTAAACTATATATATCCGATTTATTTGTTAAATCTTTTGAACTAATAATTTGTTCCGGACTCATGTAAAAAGGTGTTCCTATAATTTGTCCAGAAAGTGTTTTATTTGGATCATTTGTTTTAAAACTAATGTTTTTTGCAACTCCAAAATCCAACAGTTTAACCTTGCCATTTTTAGCAACAATGAAGTTTGATGGTTTTATATCTCTATGAACTAATCCTTCAATATGCACGTATTTAATTGCTGAAATCATTTGGTGAAAAATAGATTTCAATTCATTAAAAGAATAATCGTTTTCTAATACCAATTGATCAATCGTTTTTCCATCTATAAATTCCATTACAAATGCAACAATATCTCCAGCATCTATAAAATCTTTAACTTTTACAATGTTTGGATGATCTAACTCATTTAAAATCTTTGCTTCGTCAAAAAATCGAGTTCGTATCTCTTTGTTTTTTACAAATTCAAATTTTAAAATTTTAATTGCTACTTCAGATTCAAATTTTGAGTCGTAAGCCAAATATACATTTGCCATTCCCCCTTCACCAAGAAGAGAGAGTATTTTGTAGCTATGTATTTGTTCGTTAATCATATGATATTAAATATTCGCTAAAACTGATAATGTAACTATCAAACCTAAAAGTATCGTTATACTCCCTAAAACAATTCCGGCTACTCCCAAACCTTTGTTGGAAGCATTATTACCATTTTTATCTTTTTGCCCTGTAATTCCTAAAATTAGGGCTGTAATTCCTATAATAACTCCTAAAAAGGGTATCCAAAAAAAGAATAGTCCTATAATTCCCTGAACCAATGCAGCTGTTGCTGCACCATTATGCTTTGAAATCGAAGCTGCTCTTTTTACAGTTGTTTTTAAAACAACTTTTGGTTGACTTTCCGCTTCTCCATTCAAAGCATTTTCAAACTCTTCAATTTGTTGAAAGCGAAGATTACGGTCTTTTTGACAAGCTTTCTGAATTAAAAAGGTCTGAGCCGAATTTTCAGTTAAGACAGGTAATTCTTCAAATACAATTTTATTAAAGATATCAAATTGAGATTCATTATCTGTATCATATGGAGAACGACCTTCCATAGCATAAAATAATGTCACACCTAAAGCATAAATATCAGAACGATGATCAATTGATTTATCACCCTTCACTTGTTCTGGACTCATATAGGCTGGTGTTCCCATCTGAGTTCCTGTTTGCGTCATTTCATTCCCTTGTCCAAATAATTTTGC
>CALPUT020000371.1 GCA_943326825.2 Chryseobacterium gleum
GATGCTAAAGTAAATTACTATACAACTCTTCAAGGTTTAATTGCAAAATACAAACCAAATGATCCTGAATTTGATTTACCAAAAAGACTAATCGAATTGAACGAAAAGAAAGATTTTGGTACATATGCTGACCCAAGTGGTTATATGCCAGTTAACTTTTTAACTAACAATGATATCACTGGTGGAAATTCAGGTTCTCCTGTATTAAATGGAAAAGGTGAATTAATTGGATTAGCGTTTGATGGTAATATTGAAGCAATGGCTGGAGATGTTATTTTTGATCATAAATTACAAAAAACAATTTGTGCAGATATTCGTTATGTATTATTTATTATTGATAAATATGCGGGAGCGAAACATATTGTTGATGAAATGGATTTAGTAAAATAATCCAAATAAATTAAGAAATACTGAGGCGGCTTTTTATAGTCGCCTCTTTTTTTTATAATGATTTCTTAATGTTAAGCTAAAACCATAATTGGAATTATACTGTTTCTTTGTGTCATAATTTAAATCGTTGATTATGATTATAAAAGGGAGAAACAAAGCAGAAATAAGTATTGATAAATTTGAATTAAATTACTGGTTCGAATTAGGTCAAATTGCAGAATCGAAAGGTGCAATTGATGAAGCCAAAAATTGGTATTCTATTGGATTAAAAAAAGCATCCGAAGTTCAAAATACTGAAATGACAAAATTGTATAAAAAATTTATAATGGCGTTATTCTTATGATTTATTCTAAATTAAATTGAATCGAATGATCGGAAAGATGATGATCATTATTCGATTTTTGAACCCAAGGCATATCAATGTAATCAACCTGATTCTCTTTCTCAATTGGTTCATTATTATTCAAAACAAAAAATCGTTTTTCATTCACTCTTATTGAAAAACCATTTTTCTTCTTCTCTACTCCTATTTCAAAATCTTTATCTTTTAAATTCCAATTTTGTTTTCTAATATTAAAAAAGTTAATTTTTGAGGGATAAATTTTAGAATAAGCCAGTACTACTTGTTTAGCCTTTTCAACTTTTTCTGCCTTAGCATTATAAAAGCAATAACTTTTATTTTTGTTTTTTATGATGAATGTTAATTGGTTATGATTGAAAAAACAAATTTCCTTTTTACTCATGTTTTCATATCTTTCAAATTCAATTTTAGCTATGATTAATATTGAAAAACTAATTAATAGGACTTTAATATATTTGAATTCTCTTAACAAATAAAATGCAATTACTATACTAAATGAAATGAATACTGTCCATTGAGAAATCAAAAAACCTGAGGCAATTGAACCTGGAAGTTCATCAATAATATGAACTGTCTTCAATGTAAACAATAATGAGAGGGACAAAATAAAAACAAATAATTTACCTAGAAATTTCAACCAATAGAATGAAAAAACCAATAACCCAAATCCTAATATAATTCCTGTTACTGACATTAAAGCAATATTTGTAATCAAAAAATAATTTGGAAATTGATGAAAATAATATAAGGATAATGGAACTGTTAATAATTGAGCAGCTAATCCAACCGCTGTTGTTTCCCATATTTTTCTTACCCATTTATTCTTTACATAAATCCATTTTGAAATCGGTTGATAAAACCAAAAGATCCCTAACATTGCTAAAAAAGACAACTGAAATCCTATATCATACAAATTCAAAGGATTGATAACCAATAAAACAAATGCTGTAAAAAATAAATTATTGATCGAATGATGATTTTTACCAAACAATTGAGACAATGATAAAACAGTAAACATAACTGTTGATCTCAAAACAGATGCTGAAAGTCCAGATAATATCGTATAAATCCAAATAATGATCAATGCTAAAACCAATGCCTGTTTCTTTGAGAGATATTTCGAAAAGACCTTTAAGCATATCACTATAATTTGAAGTAAAATACCAATATGCAAACCTGAAACTGCTAAGACATGCATTGCACCTGAATTTCCAAAAGCATTAATCGTTTCGTTTTCTAAGTCACTCCTATCGCCTAAAATTAATGCTTGTGCAACAGCAAGTTCCTCTCCTTTTAATTGTGATTTGAGGATTGATATTAAATAGTTTCTAGATTTCAAAGACCAGTTATCGAACCAACTAATCCGATTATCAATAACAGAAAAACCATCTTCAGATATAAAACCGATTTGATCAATACCTTTGCTTGACCAAAAAAAATGAGCATCGAATTCACCTGGATTTCCATTGTTTTTTATTCGCTCTAAAGGTGAATTTGTTGCTACAATATCTCCTACTTCCAAACTATCAGTTGTATTAATAAAAAACACAACTTGTTTAGAGCAAGAAATAAATTGATTTTCTTTTTTTAAACCATTAACGTTTGCAATTACTTTTTTCCACTCCCTATTTTGATTCCCTATGTCTTCAATTTGAAACAGATAGCTATCACCTATTAAATAATTATTTTCAAATTTAAGTTTACTCGTGGAATAATAGATTTCGTTTAAAGTTGAATAACCTAAAGCGAAAAATAGATAAGCTGAGGTGAAAATGAACGCTAAAGAATTTTGTTTTAACTTAAAGTAAGTTAGAAGAGTTAAGAGTAAAGATGAGATTATTAATATAAATGAAATATCAAGATTCTGAAATGAAAATTGAAAGATTATCCCAAGGACAAAAAAAAATGTCAGAAATATAAAAGGCGATCTGTATAAATTAAATTGAATTTGCGTCTGCTTTATGTTTATTTAAAAGTAAAAATAAATGTTCTTTTTAAAATAGACTATATAAAATAAGAAAAAAATAATTAGAATCCTAGTTCATTTTGGTTGATTAATAAAGTTTATTATTTCTAATTTCGATACAATAAATCTATCTTTACATCATGAATCAACAATTAAAAGCGCAATTAAAAACAACATTTGGATACGATAATTTTAGAGATCAACAAGAAGAAATTATCGAACATATTCTTTCTAAAAAAGATACAATTGTCTTAATGCCAACTGGAGGAGGAAAATCAATTTGTTTTCAAATTCCGGCTTTAATTTTTGAAAATCTAACCGTTGTTATTTCTCCATTAATCTCTTTGATGAAAGATCAAGTTGATGCTCTGAAAAGTAATGGTGTAAAAGCTGAATTTTATAATTCTTCTCTTTCTGACGAATC
>CALPUT020000372.1 GCA_943326825.2 Chryseobacterium gleum
GGGAAGAAGGGTGTTTCATTAAGTATCGTTGGAAATAAAGAAATCAGAAAGATTCGTCAAATTGAAGAATCTTTACATGTGAAATTTAAACGAATTGTTGCTAAATAGTATTTGAATTGAAAAATTCCTTAATTTAGAAGTATGAAATTCAAAAAGTGGATCGTTTATTCGTTGCTTTTAAGTTTTTTCGTTCTATTGACACCAAGAACGATTTGGCATGATTGTGACCAAGATTCTCATTCACATATTTCAAAAAATAATCAATTAAAACACGATTTTAAATTCAAAAGTAAATGTTATGCTTGTGATTTTTCAATCGATTTTATGGAAATTAATCAATTTGTTTTTTTTCATTTTAAACCACAACCAATTGCTTTAAATCAGATTCAATTTGAGTCATTTAAACACTCCGTTTTATTTAGATCTTTTTCTCATCGAGGTCCTCCAATTTCTATAATTTAATATTTGTTAAAGCATTTCTGTGCTTTTGAATCTTGAAAGTCAATTGATTTCCAATTTTTTATCAACTTTTATTTATAGAAAATGAAACATTTAATTTTGTCTCTTTTTGGGATATTTACATTTATAGGATATAGTCAAAATACAAATTGCAACATAAAAATCACAGGTAAAATCAAAGATTCACATTCGAATAACTTTATTCCTTTTGTTAGATATGAATTTAATAATCAATTAAATTACACTGATTCTCTTGGGGTTTTTATTATACCGAATGCATGTCGAGGAGAAAATCAAATTACTGTTTTTCATAACGAGAATGAAAAACCTGAAATCTATCATTTTAATTTTCAAAATGATACTACTTTATTTCTGAAAATAGAAACTTGTTTTCACGAAGTAGGTGAAATTAAAATTGAAGGTCATACCATTAGAAGTCAGGAGGTTGAATCACTGCAAAAAAGTATTTTAACAAGTGCTGACTTAGATAAATTGAGAGGATCATCATTAGGAGAATCTCTAAAAAAAATAGTAGGAGTAAATTCTGTTCAAACTGGTCCATCTATTTCAAAACCAATGATTCATGGATTGTATGGAAATAGGGTTTTGATATTGAATAATGGAATTCGATTAGAGGGACAAAACTGGGGCTCTGATCACGCTCCTGAAATCGATCCATTTATAGCTTCGAAATTGAGTGTAATTAAAGGAGCAAGTAGTATTCGATACGGACTCGAAGCAGTTGCAGGTGTTGTTTTAGTTGAAACCAAAGAAATGCCAAAATCAAAAGGCATAAATGGTGAATTAAATCTTGTTGGAATGTCAAACGGACAAGCCGGTGCATTATCTAGCTATATCGAAGGAGCATTTGGACCAAAGTTGAAAGGCTTAAGCTGGAGATTACAAGGAACAACACGTCAAAATGGTTCATACAAAACCCCAACGTACTATTTAACGAATACTGCTTCAAATGAATCAAATTATTCATCAATAATTGATTACACTTCAAAAAAGTTTAAAACCAATTTATATTGCAGCAGTTTTAATTCTGAAATTGGAATATATGCTGGAGCGAATATTGAAACTTTAAATGATTTAATTCAGTTATTTGAAAGTAAGAAACCGACGATTAAGTCTGAATTTACCAGAAAAGTAAATCGTGGTTATCAAGAAATTCACCACAGACTATTAAAATCTAAATCAGAATATAATTCATCAAGATTAGGGAGATTTATATATACACTTTCATTTCAGGAAAATAGACGGTCAGAATTTGAGGGAGGTATTCCAGATTCATTAGCATCGTCATCACCAGATGCATTTTTTCATCTTAATACACTTGTCTCTGAGTTGGTTTGGGAACACAAAACAATTCATCATTTTTCAGGATGTGTTGGAACAAATGTAATGAAACAACAAAATACTTTTTCAGGATTGGAAGAGACAGCCTTAATTCCAAATTACGCTAATCTAAATGGTGGAATATTTTGGTTGGAAAAATTACATATAAAAAATATTATACTTGAAGGAGGAATTCGATATGATCTAAAACAAATGAAACGCTATTTTACTTCAACCTCTAACTACCAACTTTTTGAATGGCGAAATCCAAGTGCTTCATTGGGTGTGATTTATCAATTTAATAAAACAACTAATCTTCACTTTGCTTATGGTTTAGGATGGAGACCTCCTTCACCAATTGAAATGTATGCATTTGGAATTCATCAAAGTGCTGCATCTTTTGAAATAGGAGATTCTACTTTAAATGCAGAAAAATCCAATAATTTTCAATTTTATTTTAATCATTCTAGTGAAAAAATGGTATTTGAACTTGGTGGATATTACAATCAAATGAATCATTTTATTTATTTAAATCCTTCCAAAAAAGTAGAGATGACAGAATTTGGAGCATTTCCAGTATTTAACTACAAGCAGGCAAATGTGTTTTTTACTGGTGTTGATGCAAGTATAAAATATAATATCTCAACATTTTTAGAATTAAATTCTAAAACCAGTTTCATTTATGCATATAACCAAACAATTAATGATTATTTGATTAATATTCCCGCTAATCGTTTTGATAATTCAATTCAATTTAACAAGGATAAAATTGGTAGAATGAATCAGTGTTATTTTCAAATTGGAACTCTTTTTGTCTCAAAACAAAAAAACACACCAAAGAATGCCGATTATGTCGATTCACCTTCAGCTTATTTCTTAATTAATTTGGAAACTGGTTTTGGATTTAAGATTAAAAATCAACGAGTAAAAATAAGTATAACCGTCAATAACTTAACAAATACAATCTATCGTGATTATTTGAATCGATTTCGCTATTACAGCAATGAAATTGGAAGGAATTTTACTGTACGTTTGAAAATCCCAATTAATCAACAACCACAACCAAATACTTAGAAATCTTCCAAAACTCAGTAGGATTTTTAATGTTAAGTTTCGTTGTATTTCCATTTGGAATCAATTCATAAGATGAGATAGGGTGATTGGTAATTAGTTTTACTGATTGCCCTTCAATCATTAATTCTGTTTTGCTTAAACGATTGATTTCTGTGAAGTATTTTTCATTAAAAGCATCTGATAAATAGATTTTTTTACCGATTCCTAGTACGCCATTTTTCTTTTGAAGTACGTGATTGTCAATCAATTCTTTTTCGGTTCCATA
>CALPUT020000373.1 GCA_943326825.2 Chryseobacterium gleum
AACTTCATCGTATTCGGATTCGGTGTCATTTCTGCATATACTGTAACTGGAACGTTCATTGTTTTTGATTTTTACACAAAATTAACTTAAAGATTGATTGAAAATTAATTTTTTATCATAAAAAATGGTAAGTTTGATAAATTCAATTTCTAAATGAAAAAATTCGCACTTATTGCTTTTTCAATATTCTACTTGACAATAATATCAGGTGTGAATTTGAACATGCATTATTGTAGCGGAAAATTAATCAGCATATCAATTGCTCAAACTTCAAACGAAATTGGATGTTGCGGAGTTAAAAAAAGGGCTAAAGGTTGTTGTCACGATCAATCAACATTTATTAAGTTAAAAGAAAAACATGTTCAATCATCAGACTTAAAAATGTCTGTTAATATAATTAGTTCATTTTTAATTACTTCAGAATTTAATATTTTAATTAATGAAGTAACTTCAAAATCTGAAATCACTACTAATTATCATGGCCCTCCGCCAAATTACAAGATTCCTCTTTTTATAAAAAATCGCGTTTTAATTATTTGATTCAATATTATTTATAGACTATTTTTTATAGTCATTGTTAATTATATGTGTCTTAAGCACAAAATTTAAAAACATTAAATAATATTTTCATGAAAAAAATAACACTTATATTCAGCATATTAGGCTTAACGCTTATTTCATTAAATTCTTGTTCAACAACTGAAACAAAAGAAAAAACACCTGCAACTAAAACAGTTGTAGAAAATGGTATCGCAACGTCAACTTTTAAAGTTTGGGGAAATTGCGATATGTGTAAAGAAACAATTGAAAATTCATTAAAAGTAAATGGAGTTCAAAAAGCTGATTGGAACTCTGATACCAAACTAATGAAAATCAGTTATGAAACCTCAAAAATTTCATTAGATCAAATCGAAAAAAACATTGCAAGTGTTGGATACGACAATGTGAAATACAAAGGTAACAATGATGCCTATTCATCTTTGCACGAATGTTGTCAATATGAACGAAAATAGATGAAAAAACTAGTTATTTTACTATTCAGTTTTTCAATTTCATATTCATATTCTCAATTAAAAGGAACTGTTTTCGGAACAAATCAGAAGAAAAAAGAAACGTTAATTGGTGCTACTGTCCATTTATTAAATGCAAAAACGGGAACATTCTCGGATGCTGAAGGTCGATTTGAATTAATTCTACCAAAAGAATTACCAGACACTTTAGTGATTCAATTGAATGGTTATCATAATGATACATTAGTAGTCACAAAAGAAGATCGTTTCAAATCAATTGATTTTCTACTGTTTTCAGACGATGTTCTAGAAGAATTTGTGATTGCTTATAGAAAAGAGAATCATGGCATCGGGAAGTTAAAAATATTAGAAGTTGAAGAAATAGGATCTGGCGAACTTCGGAAAGCTGCGTGTTGCAATTTATCAGAATCATTCGAAACAAATGCTTCTGTTGATGTGAATATGACGGATGCCGTTTCGGGGGCAAAAAAAATTCAATTACTTGGATTGGATGGAGTATATACGCAAATTCAATTAGAGAATATTCCTTATTTAAGAGGTTTAGAAAGTTCATATGGATTAAATTCTATTTCGGGTACTTGGGTAGAGTCGATTCAAATCACGAAAGGAACAGGAAATGTTGTTAATGGTTACGAATCAATGGCTGGATTAATTAATCTGGAATTGAAAAAGCCAACTAACATGGAGAAGTTGTTTGTCAATTTTTACACAAATATTTTTGGTCGTGAAGAATTGAATTTGAATTCCGGAAAAAAGTTGAATGAAAAATGGAGTACTGGCTGGTTTGCACATGCATCCACTATGTTAGGTGAAATGGACGGAAATAAAGATGGATTTCGTGATTTACCAAAAGGCACCAATTATGCTTTTATGAATCGTTGGCAATATGTTGGCAAAAAGTTCGAATCTCAATTTGGATTTAATGTCTATTCAGACACTAAATTAGGAGGTCAAATAGGTTTTGATAGAAAAGTGAATGATGGTAAATATGGTGTTTACATTCAATCCAATCATGCGGATGTTTTTGCTAAAACTGGATTTATGTTTGAAAAGAAACCTTATCAATCAATTGGTATCGTTTATAATTTCAAATACCAAGACATAACAGCAAAATTTGGAAATCGAAATTTCAATGGAACGGAAAAAAGAGGTTACATCAACGCCATTTTCGATGGAATCATTGGAACAACAGATCACAAAATCAAATTAGGTGCAAATATCGTTTATGCTGACATTCAGCAACATTTAGATTCTATCAAACAAGATCGAATAGAAATTGTTCCAGGGGCTTTTGCTGAATACAACTATATGAATAATCGTTTATCAAATGTGATTGGTGCAAGAGTTGATTATCACAATTTATTCGGTTGGCAATTTTCACCAAGAATTCATTCAAAATATTCATTGACTGAACGAACTGATCTTCGTTTTACTATTGGTAAAGGATGGCGTGTACCCAATTTTGCGATTGATAATTTATCGCTTTTGGCTAGTTCGAAAAGTTGGATAATTCAACAAACATTAAAACCGGAAATTTCTTGGAATATTGGTGGTTCATTGGCACAAGAATTGAAGTTATTTCAACGAAAAAGCAGTGTGGTTATCGATTTCTATTCGACCTATTTTGTGAATCAGTTAATTGTAGATCGTGACCAAAATGTAAATGCAATCGTTTTCAGAAATTTAAACGGAAAATCAATTGCAAATAGTTTTCAAGTTGAATGGAGTATTGAGCCAATCAAAAACTTTGATGTACGATTCGCCTATAAAAATTTAGATGTAAAATCTACTTATGGAGGAATTATACAACAGCAAGTAATGATTCCCAAACATCGTTTTCTTTTTACAACCAATTATAAAACAAGAAATAAACGATGGGAAATGAGTTTCACTACCTCCGTTTATGGGCAGTTACGTTTAGCTGAATCATTTTTGCCGGATGGAACAATTACCGCTAACAATGAAAGTACAATATTTCCAATGTTAAATGCGCAAATCACACATATTTTCAAACGTTGGGATTTCTATTTGGGTGGAGAAAACTTAACCAACTTCAAACAAAAAAATCCGATTATCGATGCAGCAAATCCTTTTGGTTCA
>CALPUT020000374.1 GCA_943326825.2 Chryseobacterium gleum
CTTCCTTCTAAACTTACAGTCATCGTTGCTCGATCTACTTTTTGAAGAATATCATCCACCAAATATGTTTGATAATCAATCGCCATCATGTAAGCTAACGGTGAAAAATGTTGCGCCTCTAATTCTTTGCTTAAATAAGCCGATTCAATATCGTTATATCTAAACAAAACCAATTTACGCATTTGTTTTTCAGTAAATTGTTGACTTAAACTCAACATGATTCGTTCAGAAGAAGGATCTTTTAAAATCGTTTTTAATTTCTCGTAACGATTGTGAAAGTTGTATTTATGTTTTAACACCGGAATCGAATTTGAAGGAATCACATTCATTAGTCCAGCCATCGAATTTCTTGCAAACGATGGAATATTCTGCATTTTTTTCCCAAAACGTAACAAATAATCATAACGATTGTATCCAGCAAAAATCTCATCTCCTGCATCTGCACTAAGTGCAACCGTCACTTCTTTTCTAGCTAATTTACTCACTAAAGTTGTTGGTAACGCACTGCTATCGGCAAACGGTTCGTCGTAAAAGAATGAAAGTTCAGGAACTAAATCAATCGCTTCTTTTTCTGTACAATAAATCTCCGTATGATCTGTTCCTAAATGATTCGCCACATCCTTTGCATAAGGCGCTTCATTCAAACCAATGTCCGGAACACCAATCGTATATGTTTTTAATTTTTCAGTTCTATCTTTTTGTAACAAAGCTGTTACGCAAGCACTATCGTATCCTCCGCTTAAAAATACTCCAACAGGAACATCTGCCACCATTCGATATTCACACGCTGATTTTATGATTTTCTCTGTTTCTGCTTTTGCTTCTTCAAAAGAACAATTCAATTTTGGCTGATTGTAAGCATCATAAACATTCCAATATTGGCTGGAAGTCTGTTTATTATCGTTTAATGAAATCGTCAACGTATGCCCCGGTTTCAATTTATGCGTATTCTTGAAAATACACGTTGAAGATGGAACGTTACCATATTGCATAAATGCTGCAACGGCATCTAATTCGATTTCTTTTTTAAATTCTGGATGCGCGTGAAAAGCTTTCAATTCAGATGCATACAAGAATAATCCATCTTCATAATAATAGAAAAACGGCTTCACTCCTGCTCTATCTCTTGCACAAAATAATTCGTTTTTATCTTTGTCATAAATCACAAAGGCGAACATTCCTATGAACTTTTCAATACATGCGCTCCCCCATTGAATATAGGCGTGCAATATCATTTCAGTATCAGAATTACCTTTGAAATAATGTCCTAAGGCTGAAAGTTCAGTTTTGATCTCTTCAAAATTATAAATCTCGCCGTTAAACGTTATTAATAAATGTTGAAAAGCCATCGGCTGTTTACCTGTCTCGGTAATATCAATAATTGCTAAGCGCTTATGGGCAAATCCTAACTGAACGTTCTCTAATTGAACCATTTTCAAGTCCCCGCTATCTGGTCCTCTATGGTTCAACGTATCGTTCATTGCCTTCAAAATTGTTTCTGAAGAGCGATTTTTCCAATCAGCGAATCCTGTTATTCCACACATGATTCAAATGTAGGAATTTTTTTTGTTTTTGTAAACCATCCCAATGTGAAATACGGGACAAGTTATAAGGCATATAAGAGAATTGTAGTTTATAATTAAAAGTTAAGAGTTTAATGTGAGAATTTTAGGTTTTAAGTTTTTAACTATTAACTATAATCTATTAACTAAATTAAAATTGAATCAACTAATTTGGCTAATTGTTCTGTTTGATTTTTTCTGGAGTAGAAGTTTATTTTTGATGAATCAGTATTTGAAACTTGAATTAAACCTGATTGTTTATCAATAATTGCTTTATACAATTTATTGAAAATATCATCTTCTGAATTACATATTAATCCTAGTTCACAATCATTTAAGGTTTCTTCGATGATGTCATTATCGTTTGGAAATAACAGTACTGATTTCTTTAATCCAATGTATTCGTACAATTTACTACTTGGAATGCCTTTGATATTTTTGTGGGCAACCATTAATAATAAATCTGAGTTTTGTTGAATTGAAATCACTTCATTTTTTGGTATTCTTTCAGTGATTTTTATGTTTTCTTCAAAACCTTTCATTTCAAGCTCAATTCTCTTTTTTTGAGATTTATCAAATGCTAATCCTGGGAAATTAACTTGAATCTTCAGTTTAATTTCTTCAGTATGAATCAGCTTTTTAATAGCATTTAAAATTGGTTCTATAGGTTGAGTTGGATACAAACTTCCATTATAAGTGATGTGGAACTCTGAATTATTTATTTCAATTTGATTCTCACTTGCTATTCCATCAAAGCCATTTAAGATAACATGACCTTTTTTGTTTACAAACTTTCCAATTTTTTCAGCATAAACTTTAGAAACAGAAGTTATACATTCGGCTGATCCAACCCATTTCTTTTCACTTTTAGTTTGTAATTTATCTACAAATTGCTTCACTTTTCCAAAGTTAGATTCTAATTCAGATGTATTCCAATCATCTCGATAATCTGCAATCCATTTTATTCCAAATTGTTTATTTAAATCATATCCAAATTTAAATTGAACAAAGGGATTTCCTGAAATTAATAGCAATTGAATCTCTTTATCCCTTTCTATTAAACTTTTAGAAAAATCATACAAATTTGAAAAAGGAATTGCTCGATTTGAGTAGTTTTCCAAAATCAAATCTTTAAATGTAAAAACCTTGCTTAACTTTTGAATACTTTTTTTGCCTTTGTATTTTGTGTAAATCTCATCTCTTTTACTTGCTTTGTAAGGCAAATAATAAACTTCATGATTATCATTCTTCTCATGGATCAATTCACTACCAGAACTTAACAAAACATCTTCTGTTGAATTTATTTTGTTTTCCCAATTTCTAGTAACTATTATTGGATAATAACCAAATTCCGACAAATAATTTGCCCAGCCACCAACTCTTTGAGAAGCTGTTAAATTACAAAGAGGATAAAAATAAGATATGATCAGAATTTTTTTCAAATGTTATTTTTTTGGTAAAATGAATCGTTTAATTTTTCTAAGTTTATTAATCACATTAATGTAAGATGGGAAATCAGTATGTCTTTTAATTGGTTCATCCATTATA
>CALPUT020000375.1 GCA_943326825.2 Chryseobacterium gleum
ACTTTTTAACTCAACCACTTTAAATTTACGCTCTTCACCATCTCTTTCTTTTTTCTCAACGTAACCACGTTTTTGAATTGTTGAAATTGTTGGAGCATAAGTTGACGGGCGACCAATCCCTAATTCTTCTAATTTCTTAACCAATGAAGCTTCGACATATCTAGGAGCAGCTCTCGAAAAACGTTGCGTCGCTCTTAACACATCCTTATCTAATTGATCACCTACATGAACAACTGGCAACAATGATGAATCTTCATTTTCATTTTCCTCATCTTCATCTTCGATGTTTGACTCAAGGTAAACTCTTAAGAATCCATCAAATTTTATAACCTCACCTTTAGCTTGGAAAGTTTCCTCTAAAGTTGGAGCTCCAATCTTTACGACTGTTCTTTCCAATTGAGCGTGACTCATTTGAGAAGCGATTGATCTTTTCCAAATTAATTCATACAAACGAATTTCTTCAGGTTCACCATCTATTGTATGCTTTGAAAAGTCAGTTGGACGAATCGCTTCGTGCGCCTCTTGAGCGTTAGCGTTTTTAGTTTTATATTTTGTTGGCTTAGAATATTCTTTACCGTAAGCTGATTCAATTTCTTTTTGAGCTCCATCGATTGCTGTATCTGAAAGATTTACAGAATCTGTTCTCATATATGTTATTTTCCCTGCTTCATATAAACGTTGTGCTACAGACATCGTTCTAGAAACTGAAAAACCTAATTTTAAACTTGCCTCTTGTTGTAAAGTTGAAGTTGTAAATGGATAAGCTGGGATTTTTGTTGCTGGTTTTTGAGTAACATCAATAACTTCAAATGAAGCTTTTTTGCATTTTTCTAATACTGTTTTTACATCCTCGATATTCGCTAATTGCGGAGCATATTCTGCTTTTATTTTTTCTTTACCTTTAATAAAGACAGCATTTAATTTGAAAAAAGTTTCAGAAGCAAACTTCATGATTTCTTTTTCTCTTTCAACAATTAAACGAACAGCAACTGATTGAACTCTACCTGCAGATAAACTTGGACGTACTTTTTTCCATAAAACAGGAGACAATTCAAATCCTACTAAACGATCTAAAACTCTTCTTGCTTGTTGTGCATTTACAAGTTCCTGATTAATGTTTCTTGGATTTTCAATCGCTTTTATTATTGCATTTTTTGTTATCTCATTAAAAGTGATTCGTTTTGTTTCTTTTTTACTCAAATTCAAGGTCTCATATAAATGCCATGAGATCGCTTCCCCCTCGCGGTCCTCATCGGTAGCTAGCCATACAACTTCCGCTTCTTTTGCTAATTTCTTCAATTCCGCAACGACTTGTTTTTTGTCTGGCGAAACTTCATAATTGGGATGGAAATCATTTTCAATATCAATTGCTAATCCTTTCTTAACTAGATCACGTACATGGCCATAACTTGATTTTACTACGAAATCTTTACCTAAATAACCTTCGATTGTTTTTGCTTTTGCAGGTGACTCCACTATTACTAAATTCTTAGCCATATACTTCTATTGAATTTGATCGATAACACAAAAATGTGGTACAAATTAAATGTAATTTATTTCTAATTGCAATAACAAAATTTTTAACCGCTAAAATAATCAGTTTTATGGATTTGATTTTCAGCTTCTTACACCTTACATTTTTATTTTTATCCAAAAATTATGTAAATAAGAAAACTAGCCTATGAAATTTTAACGTTTTTAAACATTAATTCTTACTGACATTTTGACATAGTAATCAATTTTAATTACTTTTGTTATCCAATTAAAAATTGCAATGAGTACGATTGATTTAGGACAAAATAAAGTGATTGACGAAAGTAGACAAGGTGAAGCAATCATTATTGAAAGTGGAAATAATACTGGATCAAAAAAACTATATGTTGAAAGTTATGGTTGCGCTATGAACTTTTCAGACAGTGAGGTTGTAGCTTCGATTTTAACGAAAGACGGATATACTACAACAAGAAATGTTGAAGAAGCTGATTTAATCTTAATAAATACGTGTTCAATTAGAGACAACGCTGAAGTTAGAGTTCGTAAACGTTTAACTGATTTTAGAAAACATAAAAAAACAAATCCAAAATTAGTGGTTGGAATCCTTGGTTGTATGGCTGAGCGATTAAAAAAATCATTATTAGAAGATGAAAAATTAGTTGATATTGTTGCAGGTCCAGATACTTACAGAGATTTACCAAATTTAATTTCTGAAGTTGAAAGCGGTCAAAAAGCTGTAAACGTCTTACTTTCAAGAGAAGAAACATACGCTGACATCTCACCTGTTCGTTTAGATCAAGGAGGAGTTACAAGTTTCGTTAGTATCATGAGAGGCTGTGATAATATGTGTTCGTTCTGTGTTGTTCCTTTTACAAGAGGAAGAGAGCGCTCAAGAGATCCTCAAACAATTGTAAGAGAATGTCATGAATTATTTGATGCTGGATACAGAGAAGTAACTTTATTAGGTCAAAATGTAGATAGTTACCGATGGAATACTACTTCTAAAGGCGAAATAAAGGATGAAACAATTCCTTCAACAAATTTTGCTGAATTGTTAGAAATGGTTGCGAAAGTATCACCAGATTTAAGAGTTCGTTTTTCAACTTCACATCCAAAAGATATGCATTATGAAGTGCTGCATACCATGGCTAAATATGAAAATATCTGCCCATCTATACATTTACCAGTTCAATCTGGAAATACTAATGTATTGACTCGAATGAATCGAGGATATTCTAGAGAATGGTATTTGGATCGTGTTAAAGCTATTAAAACAATTCTTCCAGATTGTACAATTTCAACAGATTTTATTGTTGGATTCTGTGATGAAACGGAAGAAGAACATAAAGATACTTTATCCTTAATTGATGAAGTTCAATTTTCATTTGCATTCATGTACACCTACTCAGAAAGGCCTAAAACGTTAGCTGAACGAAAATATACAGACAGTGTTCCAGAAGAAGTTAAATCGAAAAGATTAACTGAAATCATTGAAAAACAAAGAAATTATTCGCACGAAATCAACAAAAAACAAATTGGTAAAACAGTAAAAGTTTTGGTGGAAAATATTTCTAAAAAATCAGAAGAACACATGTCGGGTAGAGATGGTCGTAAT
>CALPUT020000376.1 GCA_943326825.2 Chryseobacterium gleum
CCTTTAGGATTTCAAGAAAAATTTGTTGAGTATTACTTAAGACATCCTGCTTACAGAGATTATCCTGTAGTTGGTGTAACATGGTTACAAGCTTCTGATTACTGTAAATGGAGAACTGATCGTGTGAATGAGTATGTATTAATTCGTGAGGGTGTATTAGATTTCAATATTGAGCAAAAAGATGAGGCGACTTTTAATACGGAATCATATTTAGCTGGTCAATATGAAGAAAAAGTATTGAATAATCTTCAAGATTTAAATCCTTCTAAAGCGAATGGTAAAAAATTAGGTACTCGTATTGTAAGAATGGAAGATGGTATTTTATTACCACGTTATAGACTTCCTACTGAAGCTGAATGGGAATTTGCTTATTATGGTTTAGCAGGTAACTTACAAGAGGGAACTGAATTAATTACTGATAGAAGGTTATATCCATGGGATGGTCACTGGGTTCGTAATGATGAAGAGCAATTTCAAGGTTCCATTCGTGCAAACTTTGTTCGTGGTACGGGAGATTACATGGGTGTTGCTGGAAACTTAAACGATCAAGCGGATGTTACTGCTCCAGTTGAATCTTATTGGCCAAATGATTATGGTTTATACCATATGGCAGGTAATGTTTCTGAATGGGTATTAGATGTTTATAGACCATTATCTTCTGAAGATTTTGATGAGTTTAGACCTTTTAGAGGAAATGTATTTAAAACAAAATTATTGAATAATGCTGGCTCAACTGAGATTAAAAATGCAACAGTTCAATTTGATGTGCATGGAATGAAAGAATACTTGAATGAATTTGAGAGAGTTCGTTATCAAAGAGTTTCTGCTCAGAAACATGATCCAAATGATACGGTAATTCCTGTTGGAATTTCTAAAAATGTTCAATCTAGAAATCCAGATGTTAAAGGACATGCACCAGATCCTTTTTATGTTTCTCATGGAAATGTTAAAGATTCAGTTGAGTTAAAATTATTAGCTAAAATCAATCATATTATCGATTTATCAATTATTGATAAAAATAACAAACACGATAATGAGGCTGCAGCTAGAATTCAAGATGAATTATTTGATGGTATATTTGCTGAAGAATTAAGAGTTGGTCCAAGTGGAGAAGAATATGCTTTCGAAATTATCTCTATGTTGAGAGAAGGTTTTACTTCTTTCATTACGGATACTCCAGGTAAATTGAAATACAGAAATGTAACTGAAGAGGAAAATATAGGTCGTTTAAACTATAGAAAAGACGATTACATTGATTACTTAGATGGTGATATTGAAAGTTCTATTTATTATCAAAATGACGACATTAAAAACAAAATTAATCAGGCGAGTCGTGACCCTAATTTAATTATGTACCAAAGCCAACACGAAGAGTTTGGTTTAGATGGTCAACAAGTTAAACCAGGTGATAGAACTTCATGGCCAACAACATTGGTTTCTGATAAATCAAGAGTTTACAAAGGTGGTTCATGGAAAGATAGAGCTTATTGGTTAGTCGGTGGTTCTAGAAGATTCTTAGATGAAGATAAATCACTTTCAACAATTGGTTTTAGATGTTGTATGGATCGTTTAGGTAGCCCTATTGGTATGGGAGTTCCTAGAGATAGAAAGAGATAAAAAAATATTTTCTAAATTAAACCCGTTGAAAGACGGGTTTTTTTATGTTTTAAAATGGAGAAGTTATATAAATTATTTTACGAAACATCAGGTATTTGTTCAGATTCAAGAAAAATCACTAAGGATTGCTTATTTATTTGTCTAAAGGGAGAAAATTTCAATGGGAATGTTTTTTCTGAATTAGCTATTCAAAACGGTGCGAAATATGTAATTAGTGATGAGCAAAAATATTGTAATGAAAAGTCTATTTTTTATGTTGAAAATGTATTAGTCTTTCTACAAAAATTAGCAAATCATCACCGTAATCAATTTTCAATTCCCGTCATAGGAATCACAGGAAGTAATGGAAAAACAACTTCTAAAGAATTAATAAGTTGTGTTTTAGCAACAAAATACAATGTTCTTTTTACTGAAGGGAATTTAAATAACCATATTGGAGTACCATTAACTTTGCTAAGATTGAAAGCTGAACATGAGATAGCCGTAATTGAAATGGGTGCAAATAAATTTTTTGATATTCAAGAATTAACTGAAATAGCAGAACCAACATTAGGAATAATAACCAATATTGGTAAAGCGCATTTAGAAGGTTTTAAAAATTTTGAAGGCGTTTTAAAAACGAAGAAAGAATTGTATGATTCGATTGAAAATTCTAAAGGGAAAATAATCATAAACAATGATGATTCGATTTTAAAAAATATTAAACCATCAGGGATAAAAGTTATTTCATATGGGGAAGAACGTGATTCAGATATTCAAGGTGAATTAATTAATATGACACCATTTGTTGAATTTAAATGGAAATCGAATGGTTATCATTCACCAATTATTTCTACAAATCTGATTGGAAAATATAACTTTTATAATTTTTTAGCGGCCGTTGCTTTTGGAATTCAATTTGATATAGAGCCTAAATTAATTAATGAATCACTACAAACATATAATCCAACAAATAATCGTTCTCAAGTAAAAGAAACAGCTAAAAATAAGTTGATTTTAGATTGTTATAACGCTAATCCAACAAGTATGAAATCAGCGCTTGAAAGTTTTGCTCAAATTCCAACAAACGAGAAAATTTTTATAATTGGTGATATGCTAGAATTAGGAGATGAATCAATAAAAGAGCATGAGAAAATTATTGAATTGATAGATAAACTTAATTTAAAAGGATTTTATGTTGGTTCAATTTTTAAGACAATACTAAATGAAAATAATAATGCATTTGACTCAAGAGAAAATGCAGAAGTATACTTCAATGAAAATCAATTTACAGATCGATTAATATTACTTAAAGGATCTAGAGGGATTGGTTTAGAAAAACTTCAAAGTTTATTTTGACACTATCCCGAAAAGTGTGTAAATAGAAAAAAGCTATTTTAATATTTACTCAATCTTTCATCAAAAATAATTAAAAATTGATTATGGATCATGCCCCAATCTCTAATTGGCATGGTCCATTTTTTTGTTGCTTCGCTCAAAGC
>CALPUT020000377.1 GCA_943326825.2 Chryseobacterium gleum
AATAATCAAGGAAATTCATCTAATACTTCATATTCTGCTCTGAGTTCAGGAACATATTCTGTTTTGGTGACAGATATAAACAATTGTAATTATTCAACTCAAATAGTTGTAAATGAAATTTCAGGTCCAACATCGTTTGATTACAGTTTAGTGAATACAGAATGTTCAAAAAGCATTGGGGAGATTAATATTATGGCTGTTTCAGGTGGGGCTATACCATATGAATATAGCATAGGAGGTCAATCTTATTCAGCTAATTCGGTGTTTGATAATTTGAGTGCAGGTATTTATAATGTAAGCGTAAAGGATAATAATAATTGTGTTTTAGATTCTACAATAATAGTTCAAACGAATTATTCAGTGTCTGAATTATTCATCCCAAATGTATTGACTGCTAATAACGACGATGTAAATGATATTTGGTCTGTAAGTGGAGCTTGTATTCAAAGTTTTGATTGTAAAATTCTAAATAGATGGGGAGAAGTTGTTTCATCTTATGATGATATTTCCGGCTTTTGGGACGGTACAAATGCAGGGGATAAATTACCAGATGGAGTATATTTTTATATTATAAAAGTGACTTATTTGTCAGGTGAAGTAAAAGATTATCAAGGAAATATAACATTATTTAATAATTGATTATCATGAAAAATTTATTAATTATTTTATCGCTTATGCTAAGCGTTTCAAGTTTTTCACAAGTAGTGATTAATGAGGTGATGCATTTTCCAGGTCCGAATACAAGTACTAATCAAGGTTTAAAAAGAAAGGAATATATTGAAATTTACAATAATTCGTGTTCGCCTGTAGATATTGGTTGTTGGATTCTAGGTAATTCAATGTATGGAGCTTTAGGCAATTACATTGGAGCATTTCAATTCCCAAGTGGAACTATTATAGGTTCAAAATCACATCTTGTAATTGGTTCTAATACGTCTCAAAATGGTACTCCTTATCCAGCAGGATCAATTGACTTTGATTTAACAACTGTTGCTGCTGCTTTTGCATGTGATCCTAATAGTAAATGGTTAATGCCAAATACAGTTGGTATGGTTGCCTTGTATGACCTAACCGGTACAGTTAAAGATGCAATCTATTGGGGTGCTTCTGCTACAACTATTACTACTGACACCGATTTTGATTCTGGATTACACCCTTGTAAGCCAGCTGGTGCTGGTAATACGTGTCCAGCAATAAGTGGGAATTTAAAAAATGCCAAAGAGATTTATATTGCTACTCCAAGTTTGATTAATTATGTTGGCGCAGGAACTGGCGCTGATAAAACATTTAGTAGAATTCCAGATGGTGGAACTTGGAGTAGAAATATTTCACCAAGTATTATAGGTAGTAATTGTAACGGTGGAACATGCGCAACTTCTTTTGTTACACCAGCTATTGTTGCTCAACCTTCTTGCGGAGGGAGTAATGGAAGCATTGTTATTAATACGAATCCTTCAGGGACTTATGTGTATACTTGGACTCCAAATGTTTCTTCAACTAATTCTGCTTCAAATTTAGTTGCTGGTAGCTATACAATTAATGTCAACGCAAATGGTTGTCAGAAAGATACTACGATAAATTTAGTAAGTGGTTCAGGTCCAACTGCTGTTGTAACAACTCCAACAAATCCAGGATGTGGAGCAAGTAATGGCCAAGTCGTAATCGGATCAGTTACAGGTGGTGTTGCTCCTTATCAGTATAATTTTAATGGTATGGGGTATTCAACAACAACAACTTATTCGGGCTTAGCATCAGGTTCATATACACTACTTGTAAAAGATGCTAATGGATGTATATATACTGCTTCCAATATTGTGTTGAGCTCAAATTCAGGACCAACAGCAGTTGCTACAACTCCAACAGATCCGAGTTGTGGAGGAAGCAATGGTCAGGTATTAATTGGCTCCGTTACAGGAGGAGCTTTACCCTATCAGTACAATTTTAATAATCTTGGCTATACAGCTTCGACTTCATATACTGGATTATCAGCAGGGACATACTCTCTAATAGTTAAAGATGCTAATGGATGTACTTATAATGCTTCGAATATTATTTTATCAAATGGTACAGGTCCAACAGCAATTATTGTTACACCAACAAATCCAAGTTGTGGAGGTAGTAATGGTCAGGTTGTTTTAGGAGCTGTAACTGGTGGTGTCTCTCCATTTCAATATAATTTTAATAATACTGGTTATTCAACAACGACATCTTACACCGGGTTGTCATCTGGAACTTTTACCTTATCTGTTAAAGACTTTAATGGTTGTGTATATAATGCATCCAATATAATTTTAACTAATGGAAATGGGCCTTCAGCAATACCTATTACTGTTGTAAATGAAAAATGTACTTTATCAAATGGTGAGGTTTCACTAGGTGCTGTAACTGGAGGTCTTTCACCGTATCAATATAATTTTAATAACTTAGGATATTCAAATATATCTGTTTATTCAGGTTTGAGTGCAGGCTCATATTCATTATTAGTAAAAGATGCTAATGGTTGTATTTATACAGCGAATAATATCGTTTTATCAAATAGCCCTGGTCCTACAAATGTCGTTACAACTAAAGTTGATGAAACATGTAGTAGCTCCAATGGTCAAATCACAATAGGAGTCGTAACAGGAGGAGTTGCACCATATAAATTTGATTTTAATGGCTCTGGCTATAACTCAATATTGGCATATTCAAATCTATCCGCTGCTTCATACAGCCTATCAGTAATAGATGCTAATGGATGTGAATTTATTTCACCAGTTATAGTTATTTTGAATACGCCAGGTCCCTCAGATTTAGACATTTCAATTGTTGATGCTAAATGTGAGAAAAATAATGGTAGTTTAATCGTAAATTCAGTTCTTGGAGGTCAAGCTAATTATCAATTTAAGATTAATAATGGTTCTTTTAGCTCAAATCAGCAGTATAGTTCACTTTCACAAGGTCAATACATAGTTAGCGTAAAAGATGATAATGGTTGTACTTATCAAAAAACTGTAACAATCTCAAATATTGCTTCACCAATTGCAGATTTTGAATATTCTCCAATGGTTATTTCTTCTGAAAGTCAGGAAATACAAACAGTTAACA
>CALPUT020000378.1 GCA_943326825.2 Chryseobacterium gleum
AATAAAAAGATAAGAATGAAGAAGTTGTTTTTTATAGGGTTAATGTCGTTTACTTTACCTGTTTTCTCACAAAAAAAAGAATTGACAATTTAACAGTCAGTATTAGAACAAAACAGATTATTTGGCGCTGATAAATTGAGAATGTTTCAATGGATTCCAGGTTCTGATTCATATACATATATGGAAAGAGCAGAAAAAACATGGGTTTTAAAAACAGCTTCAGTTTCAAATAGAAATGCTGTTGATTTGATCAATTTGAATGACTTAAATACTGCCTTAAATTCAAAGTTGTTTAGTTTTTATGGTTTAGAATGGAAAGACAAAAACACTTTCTATATCAATGATGGCGTAAATTTTTACAGATATGATGTAAAAGCAAAAAAAGGACAAAAAATCTATTCAATAGATGAAAATGCTGCGGATGTCAATTTTAATAAAGTAGATGAAAGTGTAGTTTATACTTTAGAAAACAATTTGATATATAAAAATTCGAAAGACGAACGTATAGCAATTACTTCGAATACAGATAAAAATATCGTTTCTGGTCAAACGTATGCTAGAAGTGAATTTGGAATTCATGGTGGTATTTTTGTTTCGCCTAAAAATAGTTTAATTGCCTTTGCGCAAAAAGATGAGACAGAAGTAGCTGAATATCCTTTAGTTGATATTACAACAACTCCAGGTTCTTTAATGCCAACCAAATATCCGATGGCTGGTCAAAAATCTGAAAAACCTAGAATTGGAATTTATTCAATTTCAAATGGAAAAACGGTTTTTATCACACCTAAAGGAAAATCAGATGATTATTTGACAAATGTTTCGTGGACACCAGATGAGAAATTTATTTTAATTGCAGAAGTGAATCGTGAACAAAATCAAATGTGGTTAAACAAGTATGATGCTATTTCAGGAGCTTTTGTGAAAACATTATTTGAAGAAGCAAATGATAAATGGATTGAACCTGAACATCCTGCTTACTTTCCGTCAAATGATAAAAATTCGTTTGTTTGGATCAGTGAGCGAGATGGATTTAATAATTTGTATTATTATGATATTGAAGGAACGTTGATTAAGAAATTGACTGCCAATAAATTTGTCGTTAAAGATATCTTAACTTCAATCAATAAAGGTTCTGAAATAATATTTTCAGCTACAGGTGATTCTCCATTAAATACAATGTTTTATTCTGTCAATTTGAAAGGTGTTCAACGATTATTGACAAAAACGGAAGGTGTACATACTATTTCAATAAGTCCTGATGAAAAGTGGCTTTTTGATGAATATTCAAACCATACAACTCCTGCATTTTCTTCGTTGGTTTCGATGAATGGTAAATCAACTATTATGTTGCTACAATCAAATAATAAATTGGCAGATTATAAATTAGGAACGGCTGAAATAAGCACGATTAAAAGCGCTGATGGAACAATTCTGTATACGCGTTTAATTAAGCCTAGTAATTTTGATCCTTCAAAAAAATATCCAGTTTTAGTTTATGTTTACGGTGGACCTCACGCGCAAATGATTACAAATTCTTGGTTGGACGGTGCTAATCTTTGGATGTATTGGATGGCTGAACAAGGTTATCTTGTGTATACAGTTGATAATAGAGGTTCAGGAGAAAGAGGATTTGCTTTTGAAAGTGGAATTCACCGTCAATTAGGAAATATCGAGATGCAAGACCAATTGGAAGGTGTAAAATATTTAAAATCTTTACCGTATGTTGATGGAAATAGATTGGCAGTTCATGGTTGGTCATTCGGTGGTTTTATGACAACTTCTTTAATGTTACGTCAACCGGATGTCTTTAAAGTAGGTGTAGCAGGTGGACCGGTAATTGATTGGAAATGGTATGAAGTGATGTATGGAGAAAGATACATGGACAAACCAGAAGAAAATCTAAAAGGATACGAAGAAGCATCTTTGTTGAACTATGCTAAAAATTTAAAAGGAGATTTATTATTGATTCATGGAACTGTTGATGATGTGGTTGTGATGCAACATAATTTCGCGATGGTTAAAAAATTCGTAGAAGCTGGTGTTCAGATGGATTTCTTTCCTTATCCAATGCATAAACACAATGTAGGAGGAAAAGATAGAGTTCACTTAATGACGAAGGTGTTGAATTATGTTATTGAGAATAATAAGTAAATATTAAGTAATTAGAATAAGGTCAATAGTTATTAGAGTGAAATTAAGTCTTGAGTCATGTAGTCTTGAATCTTTAAGTCTAAATTAAAATGGAAACTGAAAATAAATTACCTCAATTAACTTTAGAAGAGCAACGTGTTTTAGGAGCCTTAATAGAGAAAAGTAAAACAACACCGGATTATTATCCGATGACGTTGAATGGAATCGTTACAGCATGTAATCAAAAATCATCAAGAAATCCGGTGGTTGATTTTGATGAAGAAACAGTTGTTTCAGCAATTGATTCTCTAAAAAAGAAACATTTAGCTGCGAATGTCATTGGTGGGGGAAGTAGAGCAATTAAATATAGACATAGTATTGCAGTGACTTTTCCTTTAGATCCAGCTGAGACTTCAGTTATTTGTTTATTACTTCTTCGAGGACCATTAACACCTGGAGAAATTAATTCCAATTCAGGTCGTTTACATGATTTTGATTCATTGGATGAGGTGATTTCAACGATTGATAGTTTAATGAATTCAGAATCACCATTCATCAAATTATCACCAAAGAAACTAGGTCAAAAAGAAGCAAGATATTGTCATTTATTTGGCGATAATTTTTCAGATGAAAGTGAAGAAAAAGCAGTTTCTAAATCTAATTTAGAAGAACGTTTGACTTCTGTAGAATCTGAATTGGCTGAAATGAAGGAAGCTTTTGCAAATTTATTGAAAGAGTTAGGGGTTTAAAAAGTTCAAAAGTGTTTTGAAATAATTTTAATTATGACTAAATTTGTCATGAAATAATTTGACATATGAAAACACTAATCAAAAATGCGAGAATAAATAAAGGTTACAAGACAAGAGAGTTGGCTCAAATGCTTGCAATAGATCAAGCATTGGTGAGTAAATTTGAAAGTGGAACTCGAAAACCAACTAGAGAGCAAGTCAAA
>CALPUT020000379.1 GCA_943326825.2 Chryseobacterium gleum
ACCCGACGAGTCGCCTTGAACCAATTCAAATGGAGCTGGAAAAAAAACCAAAGGAAGGATCAAAAATTGAATCCATACCAAAATATGCAATAATATAATTTGTGTTTTTTTGGTCATCTAACAAATATACTGAAATTGTCATTATTTCGCTCGGTGAAATATTTTCTAATTTATTTCAAATTTATAATGGACATTCAAATTTGAGAGATGGTTTGAAATCATTGATGCTTTAAATTTCCAATGATGATAAAAAGTCAAATTAATTTTATTATTGCTAATTAAGAAATCAGATGAAAGAATTTATTTTATTTTTTTGACACTAAAAATCTAACAATAAATTATAAGAAAAAACGATAAACAATTCTGATTATGCCTCTCATTCTTTTTCTTTGATTCTATTCAAAAAGATTTAGAAGAAAATAATAGAGAATATTACTTCGCTTTTGAATAAAAAATGTTATAATGAGTGTGATAAAAGAAGAAAATACAGTTGATTCATCATCGCTCTAGCTCTGTTTGTCACTCTGTTTTGTGATCCTTGACGTAGAAAGTTCAAACTTTTTAAAAGAAGATATAATCAAAATATTGACTTTTAGATAAATGAACATATTTCATCTACATGTACACATTTAATCGATTTATTGAACATTAAGATTGTTTATCACATAAATTGGACATATATTTGACATATGTACAAATAATTCAAAAAAATGGACATGAGTAAAGGCGTAAAATTTGATAGAACAATCCCGTTTAATAATTTACCAAATCTACCATTATCTTTAGATATTATTGATAAAGAAATATTGATGAAATGGGGAATTGCATCGAGAGCTTTAGCTGAACTAAATCGGAACATATTCAGAATTCCCAACCCTAAAATGCTTGTGAACACAATTTCTTTGCAAGAAGCCAAAAGTTCTACCGAAATTGAAAATATTTTCACAACAGAAGATGAACTGTATAAAGCTATATCGGGTTCTATTAAGGAAGAGGCTGCGAATGCTTCAACCAAAGAAGTTTTACGATATAGAGAAGCACTTTGGGAAGGATATTATTTGGTGAAAGAAAAAAATGCAATTGATAAAAGCACAATTATCAAAGTATTTCAAAAAATTAAAAATTCTACGCAAGAATTAAGACCACCACAATCTCAAATAGTAATTAAACGTGGACAAAGTGAATTACGTCCTGGAGAAATTATCTACACCCCTCCTAGAGGAGAAGGAATAATTGAGGACAAAATGGATAATTTATTGAATTTCATGAATAATGACGAGACTATTGATCCATTAATTAAAATGGCAATTTCACATTATCAATTTGAAGCAATACATCCTTTCACTGATGGAAATGGAAGGACGGGGAGAATAATAAATCTTCTTTACCTAATAGATCAAAAGTTGCTTTCACATCCCGTATTGTATTTAAGTAATTATATCATCCAGAATAAAGAAGATTATTATTATTTACTTTCAGGTGTTACACAAAGAAATGCTTGGAAACCTTGGATAATCTATATGTTAACAGCCGTTGAGAAAACCGCAAATCATACAAATCAGTTGATTGATGAAATAATGATTCAAATAGATGAAACATACAAATATGCAAAATCTAAACTCAAATGGTATACATTGGAAGTAAATCAAGTATTGTTTTCACAACCTTATATCAAACAACGATTAATTGGCGAAATTACAGGATCTAAAAGTCGAACTACTCTAACCAAATATATGCAGCAATTGGTCCAATTGGGAATATTATCAGAAAAAATTGATGGGAAAGAGGTTTATTATGTAAATAACGATCTTTTAAGGATTTTGCAAAGTTAAACTAATTGCAAAACAGTGTCATTACAAAACAATTAGAAAAGTTCAAACTTATAACTGTGCCTTACAATTTAATAGAACCAAATGTTAAGCGATTAAATTTGAAAAATTATCGTTTGAGGTTATAGCAATAAAAAAACCCTAATCTTCAAAGAAGACTAGGATCTTGATGAAATCGTGACCACTGATGTCGAAAATCTAACTTTTATAAGGATCTAAATACACTAATTGATAGTGAATTTAGAACGAAAAAAATACTGGAGAAGAAGAAATAATTGACAATAAATATCCTATCTGATTTGTTGAATCAGTTTCTTAAAGCAAATCGACACATCAACTTCATTAGGGATTGGCCGATAAGCATAGGCGGAAAGTTCTGTTTGATAGGTGATTTTTATTTGTGCCCAAAGATTGTCAAAATTATTTACCAATGGTGAATCTATCAATTATATATGCTATGTAATCAGTTGTTTTCAATCTATTTTATTAAATACAAATATAGATAAAATGTCCAGTTTTTTATAATATAAAAACTGAATTGTTCAAACTTTTGGAACAGCTAAAGAACATAAGCCAGTAAAGGGAATTAGAAGAATAAAAACAATATTAATCCGCTTGGGGTTCAACAATAAAAAAAGCGCCAAACCAATATGGAATGGGACTTTTAGTTTAACTTGTGATCCCAATTAGAGAGAGAGTTCGAACTTTTTGATGGAAGATTTAACTTCGATTTTGAATTTTTAGAAAGAGCGAGAAACAGAATGAAAATGAAGAAAAAACAGAACAAGAAACTCCGCTCTCGCTCTGTTTCTCATTCTGTTTTTGTGATCCCGCTGGGAATAATTTATTCATTTACTTTCAATTCAAAAAACACTTAAAAACCTTATTTTACAATGCTTTACGAGTTTTTGTTTACTTTTTTAATTCTTCTAAAATGCTCTAAAATGCCAAATTGTTTACCCTAATGTTTACCCTATTTTGCTTTTAATTTCTTATATTTGTTTATAGCAAATCAGAGAAATAATGGCATCCATAACAATCGTTTTCAGGAAAGACAAACTTAATAAAAAAAGTGAAGGTCCTATCCATTTTAGAATTATCAAGGATAGAAAAACTTCATACATAGCAACAGGATATTCTGTACTTGAAAGCGAATGGGATGATACCAATAAAAAGATTAAATCAGTTGGTAAAGGGAGAGAACATAAAGAAACTGTTGCAAAGATGAACGCAATGATTAGTAAAAGGTA
>CALPUT020000380.1 GCA_943326825.2 Chryseobacterium gleum
AAACCAATTTTAAACGTAAAAAAAAACCTCCCAAAAGGGAGGTTAAAATCATCAAAATCATAATAAGAATTAACTAACAGCCATTAATCAAATCGTGATGATTTTGTTTCACTCAATCTTCGTAAAACTAAACCTAACTATTAAACTACATTACAAATTTAAGATATTTTAAGTTGTTTTTTTAGTTATAGGACATGTTCGGAAATGAAACTAGCATAATTACAAATAAAATAAAAAACTGATAATCAATTAAATAAAAATTAATTTCAATAAGAGACAATGAGACAAAATAACGTTGTTTAAATCTAAAAAGTGTTATTTTAATCTAATAAAAAACTACTCTTTAGGACAATGCTATTATCTATTTTCTAATAATCGAAATTGTTCCTGTATCAGATTTACTTTTTTCATTATACTCTATTATGTAATAGTAGGAAGCGACAGGCAATAGTTCTCCATTATATTTTCCATCCCATGGTTTCATTTCGTATTTACCTCTCTCAGATACAAACAACAAATTCCCCCATCTATTATATATTCTCACTACATTATCTGGATAAACTTGATCAATATTACTTATCTCCCAAACATCATTGATATTATCTCCATCAGGAGTAAAAGCTGAAGGAAAGTTTATTTCACATTCATTAATAATTATTGAAAATTGAGTTGCACTACTCTCACATCCATTATTTGATAATGTAACAAAATAATTTTGTGAACTCAACAATGGTAAAAGAGTCTCTCCTACATTAATTACATTCGTTTGCTCCACATTTGCATACCATGTTACGACATCTCCAGTAGATCCAATAATAATTGGAGATATAATATCTGTTGAACAATAAGTCAAATCATTTAAACCAGAAGGTGAATTTGGGGTTATATTAACCGTTACTGTAAAACTATTTTCATCTGTACAATTTGGGGTTGTGCCTGTCTGTGCATAAACATAAATTGTTTGTGGACTTGTGATTGTTGATCCTGCTGTTAATGCTGTTCCTGTTCCGCCTGTTCCTGTATAATAATTACCTACAGTTAACGCTGGTAATACATAACTGTCACATGCCGTTACATTTATTGGAGCATCAGCTGTTGGAGTTGTATTAACCGTTACTACAAAACTATTTTCATCTTTACAATTTGGGGTTGTGCCTGTCTGTGCATAAACATAAATTGTTTGTGGACTTGTGATTGTTGATCCTGCAGTTAATACTGTGCCTGTTCCTCCTAATCCTGTATAATAATTACCTACAGTTAAAGCTGGCAATACATAACTGTCACATGCTGTTACATTTATTGGAGCATCAGCTGTTGGAGTTGTATTAATCGTTACTACAAAACTATTTTCATCTGTACAATTTGGGGTTGTACCTGTCTCTGCATAAACATAAATTGTTTGTGGACTTGTGATTGATGTTCCTGCAGTTAATGCTGTGCCTGTTCCGCCTGTTCCTATATAATAATTACCTACCGTTAAAGCTGGTAATACATAACTATCACATGCTGTTACATTTATAGGTGCATCTGCTGTTGGAGTTGTATTGATCGTTACTACAAAACTATTTTCATCTGTACAATTTGGGGTTGTACCTGTCTGTGCATAAACATAAATTGTTTGTGGACTTGTGATTGATGTTCCTGCAGTTAATGCTGTGCCCGTTCCTCCTAATCCTGTATAATAATTACCTACAGTTAAAGCTGGCAATACATAACTGTCACATGCTGTTACATTTATTGGAGCATCAGCTGTTGGGGTTGTATTGATCGTTATCGTCCCAGTTGCATTAACACTTCCACAACCTCCTGTCAAAGCAATGCTATAATTATAAGTCCCTGAAGAAGTTGGTGTTCCACTAATAGTAATCGTGTTACCTGACCAACTCGCGCTAATCCCATTTGGTAAACCATTCGCTCCAGCAACTCCATTATTAGCTATACCTGTTGCTCCGACAGTTGTATGTGTAATTGCTGTTAACGTTGTATTGATACACAAACTTGGTGTTGAACTTGCTACACTAACTGTATTGTCTGGGTTAATAGTTATTGTACCTGAAGCTGTGCTTCCAGAACACGCGCCAGTAAGAGGTATAGAATAATTGTATACACCTGCCGAAGAAGATGATCCAGTTATTGTAATTGTATTTACAGCATAAGTAGCACTTACACCTAACGGAAGTCCATTAGCGCCTGACACTCCATCATTGGCAATGGAAGTAACTCCAGATGTTGTATGCGTAACAGAGCCTATACTTTCATTTAAACAAACTGATGGAGAGCTTGATGCTGCAGAAGCCGATACGCCACTTGAAATTGAAACACACGCTCCATTACAAGAATTTAAAGTACCTCCAGCATTTGTCGCCCAAGTGTTGCCTCCATCTATCGTACGTTCCAAAACAGTCCCCAAATTTGGATTCATTCCTGCGTATTCAATTTGCAAAGCCCCTGTTCCAACTGTTGGTGAAGGTCTTGATAAAGCACCAACAGTTGGACATGATGATAAAGATCCACTTGGTATAAAAGGAGGTGTATCATCTAAATCCGAATCACTCGGCCATTTAGAAGATTCACCTGCATTGGAAGTCCAAAAAACTGCATCCAATAGATTGCCTGTACTGGAATATAATGCACACCAAGCATCACCATTATCTAGGTACCAACGTGAATTTGCAGTTAACAAATAGGTAGTAGAACAATAATCATTCAAATTAAAAGTCGCTCCACTGTTAGCTCCACCAATTGAAACAAATCCTCTAGCAGGTATAACGGTGCCAGAAGGGAATCTAAAAGCTCCATCTCTTGGTCCATCAAATGATTCGGTAATAAATATGTAGCAACTTATATCAATTGGACAATCTGAGTTGTTATAGAACTCAATATACTCATTACCACAAGTTGAGCTACTACAATCTTTTAAAGACTGAATACAAGGATCAATTGCATTAGGATTTGGCTTAACAGAAATTTCATTGATGACAATCTGACTGCTAACATCAAAAACACTCAACATCATTAACAAAACTGTTAAGAATAGTAAACTTAAAGTTTTTCTAGTTTTCATAAGTT
>CALPUT020000381.1 GCA_943326825.2 Chryseobacterium gleum
AAAATACAAAACAGTTAAAAAATCTGTACATCCTAATGATCCTCCTGGGTGACCTGAATTTACGGCTGAAACCATTCTTACAATATCTCTTCTTACTTGTGATGCAATTCTTTTTAAATCTAATGTTTCCATTTTTTATCGTTTTCTACATGTATTTTACAAATTTAGTTTTTTAATTATTAATAGGCATTAAAAACAATTAAGAAAAAATTTTTAGCTTCGTGCAACTTTTTATATCAAAAATGAGTTTTAAATTATATTAAACATAAATTACTAAATGAAAACACTATTACAAACATTGACGTTGTTGGTCATTAGCTTTGGTTCTTTTTCACAAAAAAGCACTCAAATTTCTGATAAAGAAGTAGAAGAAATCATCTACAACAACAACAAAAACAACTTAGAAAAGTATCATAACATTGAAAGTCATTTTATTTTTGGGCTTGAAGGCGACATTTCTAAAGCCAACCTTTTAATTAATCTTTTATCAGAAAACAAGCTTATAATTAAAAGCTCTATCGATGATAAGTTAGGGAATTTAACAGTTGTTACAAACAAAACTAAAGAAAATGAAATTATTGAATTTATTAAAAATATAATTTATTCAAATGGCTACGACATTTCATCTTTCAATGAATTATTTTATAAAAAATAACATGAAAACTTCAAAATTAAAATTAAACAAAAACCTATTTTATAGTATCTCATTTCTATTTATGACATTGAGTGTTTTTGCTGCACCTGTAAATGATGACCCTTGTAATGCTACTGCTTTAACCGTTAATGGTGTATGCAACTCACAAAATTTCACAACTGTTGCTGCAACAGCTTCATCAATTACAAATCCAAGTTGTGCTGGATCATCTTTTTTAGATGTTTGGTTTACAGTTGTTGTTCCAGCTAATGGTTCTCTAACAATTGATTCTCAAGCTGGAAGTATGACCGATTCAGGTATGGCTTGGTATACAGGACCTGATTGTAGCACTTTGTCTGAAATTTATTGTGACGATGATGGAGGCACTAGTTTAATGTCTATGATTACTTCATCTACTTTAACGCCTGGAGCTATAATTTATGTAAGATTCTGGAAATATTCAGGTACAGGTACTTTTGGTATATGTGCTTCAACACCACCAGCAATGCCAGCATGCGGTTCAAACCCATTAGCTAGTGATAATTGTAATAATGCACCTTCGATTTGTAATATTGATGGATACTGTGGAAACACTTCAGCTACTTACACAGCGACTTCTTGGACTGAAATCGAAACTGAATTTTGTGGATCTTTAGAAAATGATTCATACATCAAATTTGTTGCCGATTCGACAGCAATCGCATTTTATGTTTGGCAAACTTACAGTCAAAATGGAGACGGTATTCAAATGATGGTATATTCATCTTCAAACTGTGGAAGCGGTGCTGTTACAAATTATGGTTGTTACGGTCAAATTTCGCCTTCAAACAATCCTACTTTAGTTAGTGCAACAGGTTTAACACCTGGACAGACTTATTATATTATTATTGATGGTTATGCAGGTGATGTTTGTAACTATGTCATTGGATTACCACAAGGAAGTGGTGGAATTGCATTACCGGCGAATATTACTCCAGCAGTTTCAAATATTTGCCTTGGTCAATCAGTAAACTTAGCTGCAACAGGGGGAAGTGGTACATTTGATTGGGCAAATTCTCCAAATGTTAGTGAATTAAATTCAACAAATTCAGCTAATGTTATTGCTACTCCAACTGCGATCGGAACAAGCGTATATGTAATTACCACTACTTCAGGACCTGCAGCATGCCCAAATTCAAATACAGATTCTGCTTTTGTATATGTAATGTCAACTCCTTCTGCAGGAAATGGAATAACTGACACAATATGTGCATTATCAAATTCAACTGTATTAGGTGCAACAAGTAATGGTGGCGTAACATGGGCTATTCAAAGTGGTGCTGGGACATTAACAAATACAAATACACTTACACCTACCTACCATTCAGTTATTGCTGACGAAGGTAATCATGTGATTCTAGAAATGACTGTTACAGGTTGTGGTGGTTCAGCAATTTCTCACGATACTATATATGTTTTACCAAGGCTCTATGCTAATATTGATGGAAACTATTCTTACTGCCCAAGTCAAGGAACTACTAAGTTAAGTTTACCTGATTCAAATTTATTAGATTCAGCTGAATGGATATTAAATGGGAATATTATTCGCACAGGATTTACTGCAAACTTAACTGTCGGTACTTATGATGTAACTGTATATGGAATAGGTAGTTTATGTACAAAAGATACTACTATCACAATTACATACACTTTATCACCAGTTCAATTAGTTTATACAGGAGGAGTTGACTGTAATGACAGTTCTGTCGTACTAAACCAAAATATCGGTGGCCCTCTTGGACAATGGACTTGTATAAATAACTCAGGCGTCACTTTTACTCCTCCAAATAATATTTCAACAACAGTTCACGTTCCTAGTTATGGTGATTATCAATTTGTATTCACAGAACCAGTTTGTAATGAAGATGATACTGTTACAATCAAATTTAGACCTGATCAATTTGTAGATTTATTTACTGAATTAAAGATTTGTAGAGGATCAGAACAAGAAATACAATCATTCCCTTTTGCTGATTACGCTCAATACATCACAAATTACATTTGGACAAAACAAGGGAATTCGACTGTTATTTCAAATAATACTTCAATTAATGTAACTGAAGCTGGATATTATATTTGTACAGTAACAGGTGAATGTGCTTCTTTTTCAGATTCGACATTAATCATTGTAAAAGATTGTGATCTTCAGGTACCTAACACTTTTACTCCAAATGGTGATGGTGAAAATGATTTTTTCAAATTATTAACTGAAGATTTAGATTTCTTTAAAACATTTAATATCTCTATTGTTAATAGATGGGGGAATATTGTAGCTGAATTCAGTATTCCTGATTTTAAATGGGATGGAAAAGATAAAATTGGAAATCTAGTCGAAAATGGCGTATATTTTTACAATATCAAATCTACAACAATTGAAGAAACGGAATTAAAGA
>CALPUT020000382.1 GCA_943326825.2 Chryseobacterium gleum
ACAACCTGTACTGAATCTTTCTCTATAAATTTCATTTTTTCCTTCATCAGAACAGAAAATCATATCGTAATCTGAACAAGATTCTAACGTACTAAAAAACGAACCGTCTCTTAACCTTGGTGAAATAACAATATCAGGTCTTTCTGGATAACTAACATTGTGTAAGGTAATTGTAATATCATGAGGGATTTGTTTATTTCGAACCGTTTTGATTTTCCCTTTTAAGACCGTAATTGCTGAAGTACCTAAGTAATCATTTTGAATTTCATAGATATCTTTTTCACCAAAACCATTTTTCCTATCCGAAGTCAAATAACCTTTATATCCATCAACTGTTGTCGTGTAAAATACATCATCACCTGTTGAATTTATTGGATAACCAACATTGATTGGTGTTTGCCAATTGTTATCTTCATCTCTTATTGAAATGAAAATGTCAAATTGTCCCATACTTTCTGGACCATTACTTGAATAATAAAGCGTTTTATTATCAGCAGCAATAAACGGACAATCTTCATCATATGGTGTATTAATTGTTGGTCCTAAATTCTGAGGTAAACTCCAAGAACCATCAGGCATTTTAACAATTCTATAAATATCTCTACCTCCTAAACCGCCTGGTCTTGCTGAAACAAAATATAAATTCAAACCATCGATTGTCATCGTACAATGTGTTTCCCAAGACTCTGAATTTACACCTGGGAAATTTAAATCTCTAATTTCTTGGAAAGAATTTAATTTAAAGTCTGTATAGAAAATATCTCCAGCACCTTTATTATCTTGATAAATATAAACTCTTCTTTCATCTGGACTTACAGATATTGATGCTTCATTTCTATCATCCTCACAGAATTCTAAACGTTGAGGTGCAGTCCATTTTCCATCACCATCTGTGTAGCTTACATAAATATCTTCATGGTATTCATTCAACGTAGGATCTTTAAATTGCTCTGTAGATAACTCATCCCAAGATCTTCTTGAAGTAAAATACAATGCACTTCCATCTAACGAAATAAATGGAGAGTATTCTGGAAATGTAGTATTAATCTCTTTACCTAAATTGACAACTTTTACATTTTTAGGATTTAACATTAATTTTTTTGCAACCTCACACTGAAAAATACACAATTTAGCATCATCTAAAGAAGGTGATTTTTTTTGTGTTACTTCAATGAATTTAGTGTATTGAGCAATTGCTTTATCAATCTGTCCATCAATATGATACGCTTTAGCTAAATGATAAAACGCATCTAATGAAGCATTTTGTTCAGAAGTTGAAAACAAATCATAATTTTTATGTGTTTTCAAAATCGCCTTTTCTAAATAAGGAATTGCTTCAGCTGCATTTTTTCTAGAATTTAAAATAATAAACCCCTTTCGGTAATTATAATTAGAACTTTCAGGTTGAAACTCTAATAACTTATCTGTTAAAATCTCAGCATAAAATAAATAACCATCCCCTAGTAACTGAGAGCACTCAGCAACTAAATCAAATTCTGAAAATGTTCTGGCATCTTTTCTAATTTGCAATTCCGTTTTCTTTTGTGAGAAAACAAAAGTGGAAATTACAGTAATAAATAGTGTTAAAATTAAATTCTTCATAGTTTGAAACAATAAAAACCCCCAGGTAATTATAGCTGAGGGTTTTGCAAATGTAGTATTATTCTAATTAAAATTCTCTATTTGGATCAAATTGTTCTAGATAATCAGCAACTCTTCTTACAAATTGTCCTCCTAAAGCTCCATCAACAACTCTGTGGTCATATGAATGAGATAAGAACATTTTTTGACGTATTCCGATAAAATCACCTTCTGGAGTTTCAATTACTGCTGGTACCTTTCTAATAGCACCTAAAGCTAAAATTGCAACTTGTGGTTGATTTATAATTGGTGTACCCATAACATTTCCAAATGTACCAACATTCGTAACTGTATATGTTCCACCTTGAATATCTTCAGGTTTTAATTTGTTGTTTCGAGCATTATTAGCTAATTCATTAACTTGCTTCGTTAAACCAACTAAATTTAAACGATCAGCATTTTTAATAACTGGTACAATTAAATTCCCTGAAGGTAAAGCTGCTGCCATACCGATATTTATTTCTTTTCTCACAATAATATTTGTCCCACTAACAGAAACATTAACCATTGGGAAATCTTTAATTGCTTTAGCAATAGCTTCAATGAAAATTGGAGTAAATGTAATATTCTCTCCTTCTCTCTTCATGAATTCGTTTTTCACTTTATTTCTCCATTTAACGATGTTTGTAACATCTGCCTCAACATAAGAAGTAACGTGAGGAGAAACGTGTGTAGACATCACCATATGCTCAGCAATAATCTTACGCATACGATCCATCTCAACGATTTCATCACCAGGCAAAGGGAAAACCACTGGCTCTTTAATATTTGCTAAGAAACCATTTGATGCAGGTGTAGCAGGTGCTGCTGGTTTAGCTACTGGAGCAATAACTTCAGCTTTTACAACTGGAGCAGCAACAACATTACCTCTATTATCTACAAGATTTAATATATCTTTTTTAGTAACTCTTCCAGCTTGTCCAGAACCTTCTAAAGATTCTAGTTCAGAAATTGAAATTCCTTCTTTTTCAGCAATACTTCTAACCAATGGAGAATAAAATTTCCCTGAAGGTCCAGTTTTTGAAATTGCCTCACCTGAAGCAACAGCAACCGCTTCATCAATAGATTTAGTGATTTCTGCTACAGAAACCGAAGGAGCAGAAACTTCTTTAGCTGGCTCTTCAGAAACGGCACCTTCACCATCTGTTGAAATAATAGCAATTACATCACCAACTTGAGCTACTTGGTCTTTTGTGAAAAGTTGTTTGATTAAAACACCTGCAGCTTCTGAAGGTAGTTCGTTATCTACTTTATCAGTTGCAACTTCTACTAACGGTTCATCTAAATTTACAGTATCACCTATGTTTTTCAACCAGTTTGTAATTGTAGCTTCTGTAACGCTTTCTCCCATTTTAGGAAGTCTAATTTCAATTTGTGCCATATTCGAAATGGTATTTCAATTATTTTCGTTTGCAAAAATAAG
>CALPUT020000383.1 GCA_943326825.2 Chryseobacterium gleum
ATGTAGATATGAGATTTATTTCATTTGAAACGAATGATGGAGTCTTTGAAGGTCGCATTAAAGTGCTAGTTTATGATACTGAACATTTAGAGCAATTAATGGGTAAGTTTGAGCAAGTAGAAGGTGTACAGCGTGTTGAACGTTGGGATGTGAAAGATGCTGAGTAAATTAATTAAAGATTTAGCACACGTTAAATCTTTAATTTTTTTAATGCCAATTTCCAAATGTCATATTTGTTAACATAAGAATACCAAAGGGCTAAAGTGTTTCCTGATATTAAGCCACTTGAACGATATACGTACTTTAATTCTTTATCAGGAATGTTTTTTTGAGAAAGTATTTCTTTGTTATTTTGCCAGTGTTTTAAATCACTACTTTCAGCTAAGAAAAGAACGTAATTATGATCACTTTCTTTACCATAATACCCATTCGTTAATAAATAATATTTATTATTAGATATTATAATATCTAAATGCCAAGGATTAAAATTATTAGGGAATTTGATATTATTTTTTAGAATTTTCTTTTTATTAAAAAGATCATGATGATTTGAAATTGTATATTCTACTTGATTCTTTTTGTCATTAAAATTTACAAAGTACATGAAATATTCTTTTGTATTATGATATTTTGCGATGGCAGGAGAAACAATAAATCGTTCATTTTTAACAAAATTAAAATTCATAACTACTTTTCGTTTAAATTTATTTTTGTTTTGACTTAATAAAACGACTCTATTTGAATATGGTCTTAATGTTTCTAAATAATACAATTGAATATTACCATCCTTATCTAAAATAATGTCTGGATCGCAATTGTGGTCTATTATTGGTGTTTTTACTAATGGATTTATTTTATACAAATAATCTTCGAATTCAATTCCATTGATGCTTTTATATAAGCATGGATTTTCGAGTGAATCATTATAAAATGGATATGGTGTAATAGCCATTATTAATTTATTGTCTTTAAATAAAACATCAGGATGAACTACTTGATTGTTACCATCAAATGTTTTAATATTTAGAATTTGATCATTCGGTAGTTTTGAAATAAAGTTTTCGAGTTGTTTTTGTTCCTTTGATTTACAGGAAATTAAAGTTATAATAGAAATGATTATTAATATTGAATATCTCATTTAAATCGTTTTAAGTTTTATTTAATGATCTCTTTCCAAGATTTAGGTCGCAAAACAGCATTCCACTTAAAATATTGAATAAATTGTTCCTCTGTATTTAACTGATTCATTGGGTAAAATACACCATCTGGCTTATCAAAATAAGTTATACCTTTTACTTCTCCACTATCTAAGTAAACTCGAATATCACTTGAATATATTCGATTCATTCCCATTCGCTTAATAATAGTTGCTGTATCAGATTTTTCCGTGTTTTCAGGGAAGAAAACTGTTTTAGCATTTCCATTTACATCTGTTCTAATTAATTCATTATTTGTAAAGAATGCATGAATCATTTTCCCGCCAACTTGGTTGTAATACTTTCCAGAATCAATTTCCATTAAAACAGTTGCATGATTATATAAATTCACTTTCTCAATGATCGTATCTTTAAAAAGTACCTCCATAGAATCACTTTTTAATTCAGAATTTTGAGACCAAATAATTGGAGAATAATATAAATGCATTTTCCCATTTTTCAAGTCATACGCTAAACTGTCTGACATTGCTTGCATGTCGTTTTTAAACAACTTAACATGATGATATCCTTTCATTAGTTCAGCTTTTCCAGTTGAATCTTTTACTGTAAATAAAGTATCAGCATGAATAAAAAGCGTGTCAATAGTAGGTCCAGTTTTAGAAGATTTTTCTAAAAACTTTAGGGCTAACGCTTTTTTAGTAAGGTATGAGACGTTGGTTTTGTCATTTGAATAGGCATAATTTCCTCGCAATTCCACTTTTTGAGTTGTATCAATGATGGTAACATTTCCTTTCCCAATCATGATCCCTTTTTGTGGTTGATAGATTAAAGTATCACCTGTTATAATATTATTTTCTTTAATGACTTTTGCTTTTTTATAGAGCGTTCCATCTTCAGTTACTGTATTGTACCAACCCTTTTCACAGTATATTTTTGTTTCTTTATTTTTGATATTAGTTGGTCCATAAAATTGAACAATCTTTTTTTGATACATGTATTTCAATGTGTCAGTTGTCATTTTTAGATCAGGTGCTTTATAGTTTACTTTACCACTGAAAATAAAGTTTTTAGCGTCAGTATACATATATGCGATACGACTTGTCAATACTTCATCTGAAGTAATGCTTTCTATTTTTCCGCCATATCGATAAATTGCTAATGCTTGTTTCGCATCGTATTCAACTGTATCAGATGTTAATTTATATTCTAAATCACGAACACGAACTTTACTCCATAGTTTAGCTTTTCTAGTTTTTCCATTGTAATACAATGAATCACAGAATAGATTAATTTCTTCTTTTGTTACATGTACATTTCCATATGCTTTTACCTCGTTAGATTTATCGAAATAATGGGCAGAATCACAATACATTGTATTTCCTTGATAAGTAAAATTGACACCGCCAACTAAATAGTGAAATCCCAATTTTTCATTGTACCCCATTTTTTCAGCTCCTGGTAATAATTCAAGGACGTTGTTTTGACTGCTACCAAAATAGCTAAACAAAAAAATTGCGCCTAATGTAAGCGCAATTTTATGTATGTCAAAATGTTTTTTCAAACTTATATTTTTGTTTCTAATGTTTGTGTTCTATCTGGACCAACAGATACAATCGTAATAGGAACTTCCAAAATTCGTTCCAAATATGTCACGTAATCTTTTAATTCTTTTGGAGCATCGTTGTAAGATGTTAATTTAGTTAAATCTGTATTCCAAGCTTTCACTTCTTCTAAAACAGGAGTAACTTCAACATCGTTTACATCATAAGGGAAATAATCCATTTTCTCTCCATTGATAATATAGTGCGTACAAACGTTAATTGTTTCAAAACAATCTAAAACGTCTGATTTCATCATGTTCAATTCAGTTACACCATTGATCATGATTGCATATTTCAATGC
>CALPUT020000384.1 GCA_943326825.2 Chryseobacterium gleum
CTCAAATTTAAAAGTCATCCCCACACCTTCTTTCAACTCTTTTAAATTAGGCTTGAATAACGTTACATTTTTGTAAGCAAAAAAGTTTTTGTTTTTAGGATCTACTGTTGTTGGAACATTGAACTGTTTTGCTAAAGTTATTACATTCTCAATAACTTTTTCAGACAAAACACCTTTATTATAATCTTCAAAAATGATAGCATCTATTCCTTTTGAAAGTAATTGCTTCACTTTTTCAATTAATTGAAGTTCTTCCGAAGAATCAATATCATTCGTTTGTTCAGAATCTATTCGAATTAAATGCTGATTATTCCCAATCACTCTCGTCTTAACTGTTGTTTCACGATTATTACTTAAAACTAAACCTTCCGCCGAGATCGTATTCGATTCTAATAATTCAATCATTTTTTTACCTGAACGATCGTTTCCGATAACAGAACAAATAACAGCTGAAGCTCCCATTGCAACTAGGTTAATCGCAACATTAGCAGCTCCACCCAAACGTTCTTCTTCTTTTTGAAGGCTAACAATAGGAACAGGCGCTTCAGGACTGACACGATTTACATTTCCAAGTAAATACGCATCAATCATTACGTCACCTATTACTAAGATGCGTTTATTCTTAAATTCTTTAACTATTTGCCTAAAGTTCATTATTTTAATTTTTCTAACGAAGCTTTAATTCTTTTCATTGCTTCAGTTAATGTTTCTTCTGAAGCTGCGTAAGAAATTCGTATACAGTTTTTATCACCAAAAGCCTCTCCAGAAACTAATGCAACCAATGCATCGCTTAATAAAAACATAGATAAATCTTCAGCAGTTCTAATAGTAGTCCCTTCAAAAGATTTACCGAAAAAAGAAGAAATATCTGGAAAAACATAAAATGCTCCCTCTGGTAAATTCGTTTTTACTCCTGAAATAGTATTCAAAGCATTCAAAACCAATTCTCTTCTGTTTTTAAATGCTGCAATCATGTCGTTCAATACAGCTGGATCAGCATTCATTGCAGCTTTAGCAGCTTTTTGTGTGATAGAACTCGTTCCAGAAGTAAATTGACCTTGAACTTTCGTACACGCATCAGCAATCATTTTAGGAGCTCCAATGAAGCCTAATCGCCACCCTGTCATTGCCCAAGCTTTAGAAACTCCATTTACAGTAACCACTTGATTGTAGACTTCATCAAATTGAGCTAATGAAGCATGTTTTCCAGTGAAATTAATATGTTCATATATTTCATCTGCAATAACTACAATATGTGGGTATTTTTTCAACATTGTTGCCCATGTTTGTAATTCTTCTTTAGAATATACAGAACCTGTTGGATTACAAGGTGTAGAAAAAATAATCATTTTTGTTTTTGGAGTAATTGCTTTTTCTAATTCATCAGCAGTTACTTTGAAATCATTTTCTATCCCAGCATTAATTATTACTGGAATTCCTTCTGCTACTTTTACAATCTCAACGTATGAAACCCAATAAGGAGCAGGAACAATCACTTCATCACCATTGTTAATCAAACTCATTACAACGTTTGCAATTGATTGTTTAGCACCAGTTGAAACTACAATTTGATTTTTAGGATAGTTTAAACCATTATCTCTTTTAAATTTTAAAGAAATACTTTCTCTTAAATCGTCATAACCTTCTACTGGAGTGTACATTGTGAAATTATTCACCATCGCTTCATTCGCTGCATCTTTAATAAATTGAGGTGTAAAAAAATCAGGCTCACCTAAACTTAAAGAAATAATATCTTTTCCTTCGGCTTTTAATTCACGACTTTTTCGAGACATAGCAATTGTTGCTGACTCTTCCATTTCCAATAATCGTTTTGACAACTGTATCATAGAGCTAGTTTACTTTATAATTTAAAGTCCAAAATTACTAATATTATTCTAAAATGAATCGTCTTTCTGAATTGTTCTTTTTATTTTTTTAATTCTTTATTAATATTTAAAAAACATATCATATTTTAGAGTAATTTCAAGCTTATGAATCGAATACTTCTATACATTTTAATTATAATTAGCACTAATTTAGTAGGACAAATTAGCAAGAATATTGAAATTCCTATTTCAAATAAAAAAGATACTATAACTAATCATTTTGCTTATTCAGTTTCATACAATCATAAATTCCGTCAAGCAAATTGGGTTGCTTATCAATTAACAAAAATGGAACTCATTAAAATAGTCGATCGATCTGATAAATTTATACCTGACCCTTCGATAAAAGGAACAGATAATGCAATTGATTACAAAGGTTCTGGATTTGATAGAGGTCATTTAGCTCCTGCTGCTGACATGCGTTTTTCTGAAACAGCCATGAAAGAATCTTTTTATTTTAGTAACATGACTCCTCAAAACCCATCTTTTAATAGAGGTATATGGAATTCACTGGAAGAAAAAACAAGAAAATGGACCGAAAAATACGATTCACTTTATATTGTTGCAGGTCCAATACTTTCAGATTCATTATCAAAAATAGGTATACATCAAATTGCTATACCAAAATATTTCTTTAAAGTCATATTGGATAACAGAAATCTACATCCAAAAGCGATTGCATTCTTGATTCTAAACGAAGGTTCGAAAGAAGATTTGCAAAAATTTGTAATTTCTATTGATGAATTAGAAAGAATCTCTGGTTATAATTTCTTTTCTCAATTACCAGATGATATAGAAAATCAAATTGAAAAAAAATCATGTTATGAATGTTGGGAAAACAACTAGAACGTAAATAGCTTACGTTCTTTATCAATACTTTTGATTTAAAATTAAAAGATATGATAATCAAACACACATTAGGCGAATATTTCTTTAAGCAATTCCCTCAATTAATCAGAAGAGATTATTATCAAATAGTTCGATTTTTAGAAGAATATTACGCAGTTGGCTCAATTAAACCTATAATTACAGATCAAGATAATTCAATTTTAATATATATTGATTTAAAAGCTGAAAAGTAGCTAAATCTATTCTCTATAAGTATCTTAAGAGAGTTTTGGATTATCAAACAAAGATCAATTATGATACAAATTTAAGATTAGTAAATTA
>CALPUT020000385.1 GCA_943326825.2 Chryseobacterium gleum
TATTGCAAAACTGGATTCAAATACCCCATCAAAACCAATGGAATCTGAACTTTATTTTTAATCGAATCTAATTGATCAAATAAAACATCCATATTCATTCCATTTGCAAGAGCAATCGAACTTGATTCTTGAATCACCACTCCATCTGCAATCGGGTCTGAAAATGGAATCCCAACTTCAATGAAATCTACTCCTTTCGATTGTAATTCTAGTATTTGAGCTTTAGTGCTATACAAAGTAGGAAAACCTGCTGTAATGAAAATACTTAGTTGCTTTTTATCTTTTATAAATCTGTTCATTTTAATTTTTTATTTTAATTCAACATTTAAAATTCAAATACGTTTCCATATCCTTATCTCCCCTTCCTGATAAATTGATTACAACAACATCTTTAGAAGAAAATTCAATTTTATCCAAGGCGGCAATAGCATGTGCACTTTCTAATGCTGGAATAATACCTTCATAAACAGCTAATTTCTTTGCCGCTTTTAACGCTTCGTCATCTGTAACAGAAATACTTTTTGTTCTTCCTACTTGAATTGTATGTGCATGTAAAGGACCAATTCCTGGATAATCTAAACCAGCTGAAATTGAATAGGGCTCAATTACTTGTCCGTATTCATCTTGCATTAACAATGTTAAACTTCCATGTAAAACTCCTGGATTACCAACTGCTGAAGTAGCTGCTGTGTGACCAGAATCAACCCCCATACCACCTGCTTCTACGGCAATTAACTCAACTTCTTCATTATCATAATATTCATAAAATGCTCCAGCAGCATTACTTCCTCCACCTACACAGGCAACAATTTTAGTTGGATTTTCAGATCCCGTTTGTTCTTTTAATTGTGTTTTAATTTCTTTTGAAATAACCGATTGAAATAGTGCGACCATTGCTGGATAAGGATGCGGTCCAACAACACTACCAATTAAATAGTAGGCATTTGTATGATTAATCCAATAACGAATTGCTTCATTGGTTGCATCTTTCAACGTTTTACTACCCGATGTTGCTGGAACAACTTCAGCTCCTAAATATTTCATTCGTTGTACATTAGGCGCTTGACGTTCGATATCTTTTTCCCCCATAAAAACAATACATTTCATATCCATCAGCGCACAAACCGTTGCTGTTGCCACACCATGTTGACCTGCTCCTGTTTCAGCAATAATTTCGGTTTTACCCATTTTTTTCGCTAATAAAATCTGACCAATGGCATTGTTGATTTTATGAGATCCCGTATGATTTAGATCTTCACGTTTCAAAAAAATTGGACATTTATATTCATTCGTCAACTTTTGAGATAAATACAATGGAGAAGGACGTCCAACATAATGTTTTAATAATGAAATAAATTCATTCTGAAACGCTTCATCTTCCTTTATTAAATTGTAATTCAAACTTAATTCTTCTAAATTATCTCTTAGCAATTCTGGCACAAAAGCACCACCAAAGTCACCATAAAAGCCTAAATCATCTAATGCTGTATATTTTTTTTCACTTATCATCTTTCTTAATTTAAAACAGTTGTAATACTTTCTACAAATTCATCTATTTTATCTACATTTTTATTTCCTGGATTAATTTCAAAACCACTATTGATATCAATCCCAATGAAACGTTTGTGATCTATATTTTTTATTTCATCACTCATCTCAATTTTTATCCCACCACTCAATAAAAATGGAATATTCCCTAGATAATGATTTAATATTTCCCAATTAAAGACTTTACCTGAACCACCATAAGCATCCGTTTTTGTATCAAATAAAAAATAGTCAACCAACGCTTCAAATTCCGTCAATTGTTTAAAATCAAAATTATCATCGACTCCAAACGCTTTTATGATACTTAACTTTTGATTGGTCATCATGATTTGATTCATTAGCTTTCTACAATAAACAACATCTTCATCTCCATGTAATTGAATGTAATCGAGCTGATGAAACGAAGCTATATCAATGATTTTATCTATTTCCTCATTTACAAAAACTCCTACTCGCTTACTATTTTTTGTAAAAATGGGTAATTGATCAAAAAATCGTTTTGATTTTGCGTAAAAAATAAATCCTAAAAAATCAATTTGATTATTCTGATCTAAAACATTAATCTGCTCTTGATCTTTTAAACCACAAACTTTTATTTTCATGCCTTTGAATAATTTAATTCATTAATAAAACTCGTAATAGAATTACTTTTCAAAATACTTTCTCCTATCAAAGCGCCATTATATCCTGCTTCAGCTAATAATTCTAAATCTTCTTTTGACTTAATTCCTGATTCAGTGATGATTAATTTATCTTTTGGCAAGAAATCAATCACATCTAAAGATGTTTGGATTGTTGTCGTTTGAGTTTTTAAGTTTCGATTATTTACACCAATAATATCCACAAAATCTGAAATTTTATTTAACTGATTTTTTTCATGAAACTCACAAATCACCTCTAATCCTAAGCCTTGAGCTAAAATTGTAAAATGTAAAATTTCTTGCTCCGTTAATGCTTCTGCTATTAATAGAACGATATCCGCTCCCATCGCTTTCGCTTGGAATAATTGAATTTCATCAATAATAAAATCTTTACGTAAAATTGGAATTTGAACCGTTTTTCTTATTTCTATGATATCCGTTTCTTTTGCTCCAAAAAAGCTTGAATCTGTTAACACTGAAATTGCACTTGCTCCATTTTGCTCATAGATTTTACCAATTTCGATAAGATCTAGTTCGTTATTAATAATACCAGCACTTGGTGATTTTCTCTTGAACTCAGCTATAACTCCAAACTGATTTTCTAATTTTTCTTTAAGCGAAATTGTCTTTTTATCGAAATAAACACTCTGTTCAAAATCTTTAATTGTGAATGTTGATCTTAACAAATCAACTTCCTTTCTTTTTTGATCTATTATTGTATCTAAAATTGTTCCCATATTTTCTAAAATTTAAATGTTTTTGCTGCTTGACCACTTTTAATAAATGAAAGTGATTCATTAAATAATTCTATTTTCGAAGTCGTTGGATGAAAACATTCTAAAGCGATTGCTGTATTGACTGCA
>CALPUT020000386.1 GCA_943326825.2 Chryseobacterium gleum
CAAGCCAATTTGTGAACTTTCCTCTTTTTGTCTTCTGAGTTGAATCTTATTTTCTATGATAAGCGAATTTTCCGAAGAAAAGATGAAAACGGTTAAAGGTTTTTGGATTGAAATTTCATTGTGTTGAATGACATTTTCAACAAGCATTTGCAAACACATTGGAAGAATAAATAATTCTTTATGTTTGTTTTCAATTGAAATCTCAAAATTAATTCCTGTTTCAAAACGAATGGATAAAAGATAAATATAATGGTTTAAAAAAGTGATTTCGTCATTTAAAGAAACCAATTCCGTTTTATCGTTGGACAGAGCGTAGCGATATACTTGGGAAAATTCATTAATAAATTCAACTGCTTTTCTATCTCCTTTATATACTAAAGCTGAGAGAATGCTTAAATTATTAAATAAGAAATGAGGATTGATTTGATTTTTTAAATTTTGTAATTGTGCTATTGCACTTTCTGCCTTGTGTTTTTCTGTTTCTATTAAAGTCTCTTGTAACGATTTATAAAACTGGATTCCTATATCAACAAGTAAAACAATAATCGTCACTAAGATACCTGGAATCAATATTGGATCATTGAATATTCCATGCGGACTTTTACCCCCCTTATCTATATAATAATGAGCAATTCTAATTAATAAAATGACTGATAAAACGGTAAATATGAAGGCTAAACTAAATTGATAAAGGATTCTTTTTTTAGGTTTTACAAACCAAGATATTCTCTTATTTAACAAAGCGTCAATCCTTAAATTTCCTTCAACGATAATAAATGTTGCAATCACTATGAAGAAAGTAGGAAGCAGATATCCATGTGGTGGTTTTGGAATAATGAAGCCTAAAAATATACTGGAAATGAGTAAACCTATTCCCAGCATATATATAAATCTCATTTTATTATTTCGCATAAAAGCTAAAACTGTATTTTGTAGATGAAGTTAGGAAAAAATCCTAATTGATATGTATATCGTATGTCTTTAAGTTTATCATCATAACTTGAAGAAAATATATTGCTATGGTTGGTAACATTTTGAATGTCTAATGAAAAAGTTTGTGCTATTTTTCGTTTATCACTGTTTAATACAAAACCAATTTTAACATCTAAACGATAATAATTAGCGTAATATGAACCGTAAACATCAGTTGATCTTTGTTCATGTCCTATCAAATTTGAAGCTTCAACATCAATTGCAGTATATGCTCTTCCGCCAGCGTTTGTGTATTTAACATCTAATGAAAATTTATTTATTTTTTTCGCTCCAACTTTCCATTCCTTACCAGCAAGGATGTTAAAAACATATCGACCATTGAATGCTGTATTTCTTTCTACACCGTCACTTCCTTTGTATTTTGAATCGTAAACTGAAGTTGTAAACAAACCATAATATCCTTTGCTAAAAAACTTTTCTACAGTTAATTCTATTCCGTAATTTGTACCAGTTCCTTCGTTTACTAAACTGTCTTGTAAATCAGTTTTAAAAGTAGAACCTGTATTTAGCATTGAATAACTTCCTGAATAAGAGGTTACAGGAACATTGAATAATGATTGATAAAAAGCTTCTGTTTTAATTCTCCAATCCTTAGTTGGTTGGTAAGAATAACCCAATACCAAATGGTGACTTTTTGTAAAATCTAAGTTTTTATTGTTGTAAACGGTATTTCCACTTGCATCTTGTGATTGAAGAAAATATACGTTGATTGGTTGTGTTTGAGAATGTAAACCGTATCCAAACGTAATATTACTTTTTTCACCAGTGATATATGTTAATCCAAATCTTGGTTCGATTGATTTTGAATTGTTCAGAGCAAAATATTGAGAATGCACTCCGATATTCATTTTAAATCTGTTAGAGATAGTATATTTTAAATGAACATAGGCTTGCGCTAAATTTGTAGAACTGTTATAATCCCAAATTTGTTTGTAACTATCATTTAAATTTTCTTTTGTTTTATAATTCAAATACAAGCCAATAATTTCATCTTGAAGTCCAATTTTTAAAAACAATTTAGAATTCAATTTTGTATTGTAAGAAGTGTTTAAGTTGTAACTTGTTTTTTCAACTGTATTTTCTTCTTTTGAGAAAGTAGTAAGGGTGAAATTATCAGTTTTATATCCAATTTGCTGCGTATAAGAATAGTTTACCCCAATTGATGAGTTAAAATAAGAACGTTTGTTCACTTGCTTAAAATGATTGATGCCCATTATACCTATTTTACTTGAAAAATCAACCTTATTTCCATTACCATAAAGTGTATTATCATTTCCACCACCGATGTTGATGGTGCTATTTGCTAAAATTCCAAACGTAGAAAACTTACCAAATTTAGTTGTTCCACCATTTAATTTATATGATAAATCTTGATATGAAGGTGTGGCAGTTGTTCCAATATTTATACCGACTGCTTGTGCAACACTAGCTAATGCATGACGATAACCAATTAAGTAAGATGAACCTTTAGCTTTATTGATTGGGCCTTCAGTAGTTGCTTCAGCACCTGTAATAACTCCAATTTGTAAAGTAGTTTCACGTTTTTTATTATTTCCGTTTCGTAATCCTAAATCGAAAACACCTGAATTCGCATTTCCATATTCTGCAGGGAAAGCAGAAGTGAAAAAGTCTGAAGTTTTTAGAAGGTTTGTATTTAATGCACTTACAGCTCCACCTGTCGTTCCAACAGAAGCAAAATGATTTGGATTAGTCACATTCAAACCATCGATTCTCCATAATACTCCAACAGGTGAATTTCCACGAATAACAATATCATTTCGACTATCATCTGGTGCACTAACACCTGCAAAATTGGCAACCAATCGAGCAGGATCACTTCTTCCTCCAGCATATCTATTGACTTCCTCCATTGAAAAAGTACGGGCACTCACAGTTGCTAATTTGTTGATTGAATTCGATTTATCATTTGCTTTCACAACAACTTCATCTAATTTATTGTTAAACAATTCTTCCATTTCAATATCAAGTATTACTTCTTTTCCTGAAGTAACAATTACATTTGGAATAAATACATCTTTATAACCAGTAAATAA
>CALPUT020000387.1 GCA_943326825.2 Chryseobacterium gleum
AGTTCGGCAAATTCGATTTCAGATACAGCTCACGTTACGATTTTAAAAAATATCCTCAATAACAATACAAAGATTTCAGGTTCTAATTTAGCTCGATTTGAAAAAAGACATCGTTCAGTTGGAGGAAATGCATTAAGAGCCGCAGTTCTGGGTGGAAACGATGGCTTAGTTTCTAATTTCAGTTTAATCATGGGAATTGCTGGAGCAAGTAGCGGACAAAAAGAAGTGTTATTAGCTGGTTTAGCTGGACTTTTAGCTGGTGCATTATCGATGGCATTAGGTGAATGGATTTCTGTGAAAAGTTCTTTGGAATTATACGAAAACCAAATGGAATTGGAAATGGAAGAATTAGAAGCCAATCCAGAAGGAGAAGAAAAAGAACTTGCGTTAATATACATCTCTAAAGGAATTGCTGAAGACCAAGCTAGAAAACTAGCAAAAGAAATTATTGGAAATAAAGAAATGGCGCATGAAATCTTGATCAAAGAAGAATTGGGAATCAATAAAGAAGATTTACAAGGTTCAGCCATGGAAGCTGCTATTACATCTTTCATTTTATTTGGAATTGGAGCTGTAATTCCGTTAGTACCTTTCTTCTTTATGGGTGGGACAGAAGCTATCATCATCAGTACTGTATTGAGTGCGCTTGGACTATTCTTAATAGGAGCATCCATCACATTATTTACAGGAAAAAGCGTTTGGTTTTCAGGAATGCGTCAAGTGATTTTTGGATTAATCGCTGCAGCCATCACATTTGGAATTGGACATTTGATTGGGGTTTCTGTGATGGGGTAAAGATTTGGAATTACATGAATTAAATTAACATAAAAAATAACCTTTTATGCTCTAATATGCCTTTTATGATTCATTTTTTTTAACTTCATATCCTTAAAACAAAACAGATGATTGATTTCAGAAGCGATACCGTTACCGTTCCATCTTCAGAGATGAAAGAATTCATGTTTAACGCTAAAGTTGGAGATGATGTTTTTAGAGAAGATCCAACAATTAATGAATTACAACAATTTGCAGTAGACTATTTTGGAAAAGAAGATGCTTTATTTTGTAGCTCGGGAACGCAAACGAATCAAATCGCAATCAATGTTCACGTTCGACCTGGTGGAGAAGTGATTTGCCATGAAGAAAGTCACATCTACAAATATGAAGGTGGAGGAATTGCTAAAAATTCGGGCGCTTCAGTAAGATTATTGCCAGGAGACCGCGGTCGATTAACTGCAGAAACAATTTCAAAATGGAACAATCCAGATGATATTCATTTCCCTGTAACTGAATTAGTAAGTTTAGAAGACACAGCCAATCGTGGTGGTGGAGCAGTTTACGATTTCGAAGAAATAAAGAAAATTTCAGCTTTATGTAAATCACATCATTTACCCTTGCATTTGGACGGCGCACGCTTAATGAATGCTTTAGCTGTGAATGGTATATCGGCAAAAGAATATGCGAGCCAATTTGATTCGATTTCGCTTTGTTTATCAAAAGGTTTAGGCGCTCCTGTTGGTTCATTATTGATAGGAACAAAAGATTTTATCAAAAAAGCAAGACGTGTTCGAAAAGTTATGGGTGGTGGAATGCGCCAAGCTGGATTTATAGCTGCCGGTGGACTTTATGCATTAAAGAATAATGTCAATCGATTAATTGAAGATCACGAAAATGCAAAACAAATTGAATCTACTTTAAATGCGTTGAATTGGGTAAAAGAAGTTTTAACTGTAGAAACAAATATTGTTGTATTAATCTTAAATGACGCCTCTAAAAGAGATGTCATCTTAGCTGAATTGAAAGTTAAAAATGTTTTAGCAATGGCTTTTGGAGAAGGCTCTATTCGTTTTGTTACTCATTTGAATCTTACAAAAGAAGATATTGATACAACGTGTGAAATTTTAAAATCATTAAAAAGTTAAAATGAAAATCTATCATTTTTTAATTTTAATTCTACTTTACTCTTGCTCTTCTTCACATAAAGAAGAAACTGTTTCAATGGAGGATATCATGCCTTCTTCAGAACGTTACAAAGAGGGGAATTATCCAAAAAAAAAGAAAGAAAAAGAAGTTTCATTTTACGATACACTACAACCTTTTTATAAGACACTATTGGATTCATTGATGATTCCAAAACAAAAAATAAGTTTACTGGATTCAAAAGATTTACCTGATCGATTTGAAGTGAAAAGCAGTCAAAAATTGGTTTGGAACTTGAAAAATGATTCTGTCAATTTTTATCATTGGAATTTCAAAGATTCATCTAAAACATTGAATGCATTTTACAATTGGATGGATTGCTATGGAGAAAAATGTAAATCGATTAAAATCGGTTCAACAATAAATTTTCAAAAACGCCCATTTCTACTTTTAGTAAGAGAAAAAGATTTATTTTTCATCGATGCTTCAAAGAAAATTAATCCTGAAGCATGGATTAAAACATTGAATAACAGCATCAAAAAACCTTATTGGAAATATGTGATTTCTCAAAATCCAAGAGGAAAAGCAAAATGGGAAACAATTAATGACACGATTCACACCGAAATAAAAACAATAAAATGAAATTTGTAAATAGAGGTTTTATAACCGTACGTCCAAAAAAAGCATTTTTCGAATGGGCTAACTCTTTTGAAGATGCGATTGAATTTTCTGAAGATGATCAAATTGAACCAAATGTTTATTTAATCACAGAAGATTTTTTTGATATTGAACCAATTATCGAACAAAACTTTAAGAAAATTTTCGAAAGTGAATTATCAGCTATCACAGAAGATTCAACCGATTGGCCAGAAAACAGAAAAATTGAAACCTTCAACGAATGGTTCGATTTAGAAATCGGTTCAATGGTTTTTGATTTAGAAAAAAGTGATTTAAAACGAGAGGAAATTTAATTGAATTTTAGATGATAAATTTTGGATTTTGAATTGTTTTTTTTGAACTTTTTGATTAATTTAAATAAGAAAAAAGAGATGAAACAAAACTTAATCCAAGACAAATCATTTAATTTTTCAATTCTATCAATTGAATTATATAA
>CALPUT020000388.1 GCA_943326825.2 Chryseobacterium gleum
ATTCGTATTATAATAATCAATTTCTAAATAGACTTCAGATCCTTTTGATAAATACAATCCATCACTTGTATAAGCCAAAAAGATTGCTTGAGCTGATGATAACGAAATACGCCCGCAAGGTCCCCATTTTAAAATAGAAGAAGTATAATCAACTATAATATGAGCTGTGTTATTTGGGTCTTCAGTTATCTTAATTGCAGGATCACCAAAATCTTCTTTCCAGAACTTAGTTGTTGAATAATAACGAGTAACAGGATTTAATTTAACAGACTGATTTTGAACTAAATTAACATCTAAAATGTAAGATTCCATAAATGGATATGCTCTTTTAGTTGCAGAAATTCCATTATCTTTAATCGTTGGTAATAGGGTTATTTTTGAGTTTCCGCTTTTTAAAACTGGAACTTTACAAGGCAATTCAAAGACTCCTAAAAGTGATCCATCAACATAAACCCATGCATCAGAAAAGTTATGCGTCAATTCCCCTGCGATTCCAGGAGTAGCAGCTGAATTAGCTTCCAATGTCCATTCAGAAATTTCAATCCATGAAGGATCTTCGTTATTTTTCACACATGATGATAATGTGAATAATAATAGAAATATTGCTGCTATTTTTTTCATAATAAGTATCAAAAGAACGGTAAATTAATCTAAATATTGTCTGTTAACAAAATTGGCGATGAATTTATTTTATCAATAATCTTCTGAGCAATATCAAGCGCAAGATATCCATCTGAAATAGAAACAATTGGAGTTGTGTCATTTGAAATGGCCTCGTAAAAAGTTTTTAATTCTTCCTTTATTGCATTCGTTAATTCAATTTCAGGTTGATCAAAAATTATTTTTTTAGTTTGTTTTCCTTCTCCTAAATCTAAAACAACATCAAATGGATTTGCTTCTCCTTTTAAATCTTGAATTTTGAAAACTTCCGATTTCTTTTCTAAAAAATCAACAGTGATATAAGCATCTTTTTGAAAAAAGCGAGTTTTACGCATGTTTTTCATAGAAATACGACTTGCTGTTAAATTGGCTACACAACCATTATCAAATTCAATTCTAGCACTTGAAATATCTGGTGTATCGCTGACAATTGAAACACCTGAAGCTGATATTTTTTTAACACCTGATTTTACAACACTCAAAATAATATCAATGTCATGAATCATTAAATCTAAAATAACAGAAACATCAGTTCCTCTTGAATTAAATTCTGCTAAACGATGTGTTTCTATAAAAAGTGGCTTATTTAAATGTGGAAGACTCGCTTTAAAAGCTGGATTGAATCGCTCCACATGACCAACTTGAACTTTTACATTTGCTTCCGCTGAAAGACTTAATAAGAGTTTCGCTTCATCTATTGTATGCGTTATCGGTTTTTCAATAAAAACATGCTTGCTTTTACGTAAAGCATAAGAAGCTGATTCAAAATGATTTAAAGTAGGAGTAACAATATCAACACAATCCACCTCTTGAATTAGTTCTTCTTTTGATGAAAATTTTCGGATTCCAAACATCTTAGCAACCAATTCAGCATTTTCTTCATCCGAATCATAAAATCCAACCAACTCAAATTGATCTTTTAACTCCAATAACAATTGTATGTGAATTTTACCAATATGCCCAGCACCTAATACTCCTATCTTTAACATCTACATGTTTTTTTTACAAAAATAAACTTACAATTAGTATCTTATTCCTTATTTGAGGTTACTTTTCAACAAAAGGTTGAGATTAACTCATATTTTCCAAGTAATTGACTTATTACGAAGTTAAATAACGGCAAATAAACACATTTCATTTCTCATTCATTTTCAATAAGTTTCCATTAAAAACTAGTTTTTTTTCAATAAATATTAATCAAAATGATTTTTTTCGAGAATTTTATATATATTTGCACTCGGAAAATGGAGGCTATAGCTCAGTCGGTTAGAGCGACGGTTTGTGGTACCGTAGGTCGTGGGTTCGATCCCCACTAGCCTCCCCAAAAGGTTGAACAAATGTTCAACCTTTTTTTTATGTCTAATTTCGCCTTTTTCCTTATCTTTGCACCCAATTTGATTGAATATTACAGATGAAGAACGCGGAAGCTATTGAAAAAAGAAGAACTTTTGGTATTATTTCTCACCCCGATGCAGGAAAAACAACTTTGACTGAAAAGTTATTATTATTTGGTGGGGCAATCCAAACAGCGGGTGCTGTAAAGAATAATAAAATCAAAAAGACAGCTACTTCGGATTTCATGGAAATTGAAAAGCAAAGAGGTATTTCTGTTGCTACATCTGTAATGGCTTTTGAATACGCTGGAAAACAAGTGAATATCTTGGACACACCAGGTCACAAGGATTTCGCGGAAGACACTTTTAGAACGTTAACAGCGGTTGATAGTGTTATTTTGGTTATCGATAGTGCAAATGGTGTTGAGGACCAGACGAAAAAATTGATGGAAGTTTGTAGAATGAGAAAAACTCCTGTGATCATCTTCATCAACAAAATGGATAGAGAAGGTAAATATACTTTTGACCTTTTAGATGAATTAGAAAATACATTAGATATCAAAGTTCGTCCTTTAACTTGGCCTATCGGAATGGGTGATCGTTTTAAAGGTGTATACAATATTTACCAAAAAGGTTTAAACCTTTTCCAAGCAAATAAGACGAAAATCTCAACGGATGTTGTTGAAATATCAGATATTAATTCTCCTGAATTAGATGAAATCGTTGGTGAACATCCAGCAAATGAATTAAGAGAAGAATTAGAAATTGTTGAAGGTGTTTATGATGCTTTTAACAGAGAAGCTTATTTAGCTGGAGATATTGCTCCTGTTTTCTTTGGTTCAGCTGTTAACAATTTTGGTGTAAAAGAACTTTTAGATACTTTCTGTGAAATTTCACCTTCACCAAGAGGAAGAGAAACTGATTTACGTTTCATCAATCCTTCTGATGATAAATTTTCTGGTTTTGTATTTAAAATTCACGCTAACTTAGACCCAAAACACAGAGATCGTATTGCTTTCTTGAGAATTGTTTCTGGTAAA
>CALPUT020000389.1 GCA_943326825.2 Chryseobacterium gleum
ATAAGTGGAGGAAGTAATAATGTTAAAACACTTGGAGGAACACCTACGACAGTTTCAAATGTACTGACAATTGCAGCTTCAACTTCTTTAGATTTTGGAATTACAACAGCTCGAACATTGACATTATCAGGTATAGGAGCAAATACATTAGCAAATAGTGGAACAATTAACATGAGTGGAAGTAATGCTGCTCATGTTTTAGAAATAGCAGCTTCTAGTATTGCATCTTATAATAACTTAACTCCAGGAACAGGAAGTACAGTGAAATATACTGTTTTAGCAGGTGGGCAAACCATCGGTAGTACTTGGACTTATAATAATTTGACTTTATTAAATACCTCATTAACAAATACAGCTGCTGGCAATATTTCAGTAGGAGGAGTATTAACTACAACAGCAAGCGGTATCTTTGATTTGGGAACCAATACATTATCTGTAACAGGAACGCCATCTCATGCAGGTATATTAAAAACTCAAAATACTACTTCAACACCAATTACAACGGGTAAAACTTGGGGTGGTACAGTTGAGTACAATGGGGCTTCTGGTCAGACGGTAATGGCTGGTACCTATAATAATTTAACGTTAACTACAGCACAAACATTTACAGCTAGCGGATCATTAGTGGTTAATGGAACTATAACTATAACAAATTCTAGCGGTATTCTAGATTTAGCTGCAACATATACTTTAACAGGAACTTTGGGGACAATTACGAGTTCTGGCATTATAAAAACAGCGTGTTTAGCAACTCCATTCGCTAGTGGGAAAACATGGGGTGGAACTGTTGAATATTATGGAGCAAGTGGTCAAGCAGTAACTTCAGGTACCTATAATAATTTAACTTTAACTACAGCACAAACATTTACAGCAAGTGGTTCATTAGTAGTAAATGGAACGTTAACTATAACAAATTCTAGCGGTATTCTTGATTTAGCTGCAACATATACTCTTACAGGAACTTTGGGGACAGTTACAAATTCAGGTAAAATTAAAACAGCTTGTTTGGCATCTCCTTTTGCTACTGGTAAAACATGGTCAGGAACAGTTGAATATTATGGAGCAGGAGGTCAATCAGTAGCTTCAGGTACCTATAATAATTTAACTTTAACTACAGCACAAACATTTATAGCAAGTGGTGCATTAGTTGTAAATGGGACATTAACAATAACAAGTGCGAGTGGTACACTTGATATGTCAACTTATCAGCTAACAGGAACTTTAACAGCTGCCAATAGTGGAACATTGAAAACATCCTCAACGGCAAGTCCAGCTATACCAACCGGTAAAACTTGGGGAGGAACTGTTCAGTACGCAGCAACAGCTGGAGGTCAGTATATAGCAGGAGGTACCTATAACAATTTAACATCTTCAAATACTTCAAATACCAATACTGTAGTTACTTCTGATGTAACTGTAAACGGAACATTTACCACAACAGCGAGCGGTATGGTTGATATGTCAACGTATCGATTAATAGATGGAGGTAGTGGTACATTTACCAATGGAGGAACCTTGAAAACAGCATGTACACACGCAACTCCTATACCAGTCTCCAAAGCATGGGCAGGTACAGTTGAGTTTACATCAGCTTCTTCCCAAACTATACCTACTTCAACATCTTTTACCAATTTAAAAATTACTGGAGGTGGTGAAAAAACGATGTCGAATAGCTTTACAGCTTCAGGTGTTTTAACTTTAACTTCTGGTTTATTGACAACAGGAAGTTATGTGATTACTTTATCAAGTTCAGCGGTTGTTGCTGTTTCAGGCGGTTCAACATCTTCTTATGTAAATGGAAGTTTAAAACGTAGTTTTACGGGTTCATCAACAACAAATGATTATGTTTATCCAGTTGGAGCAGGAGGAGTATATTATCCTATAACTTTAAATGACCCTACCGGAACATCTGCAGAAGTTTTAGCATATAATTCAGGTTCTGGAGGAACCTATGCTTCAGGAACTGTTAGTACAACTGAATATTGGAAAGTAATTTATACTTCCGTTACTTCACAGCTAATCAAATTAGATAGACAAATAGCTATTAATAATATGACATTGGTGGGTTATGCATCTTCAGCAAATGGCGCATACACTGCACTTACGACAGCAGCACCATCAGGAACTTCAATAACAGCAACAGCAGCACTTAACGCCGGATCAAACACCTATTACCTTGCAATGCTTGCCGCTCAAGCAAATATTCAAATAAATAGTGCATCTTCAGATGCAACATTAACAGGAGTTACTTTATGTAAACAATTAGGAGGCACATCAACTAGTACTTTTACAGTTTCAGGGACCAATATAGCAAGCTCTATTTTGTTAACTGCACCTACTAATTATGAGATTTCATCAGATAATACCACATTCAGTTCTACAGTTTCTGTAACCACTTCAAATGGTACAATAGCAGCAACAACTATTTATGTACGTTTGAAAAGTAGTTTAGCTGCTGGGAATTATAATTCAGAATCTTTAACAGTAACATCCACCGGAGCGACTTCAAGGACTGTTACAGTTTCAGGAACTGTTAGTAATGGAGTATCTTATGTTAGTACTTCCGGAACAGATAACATATCTTATGGAACAGGAACAGGTGTGAATGCATATAGAACTTTGACATATGCAATAGGTCAAGCACCTACTTGTGGATGTCAAATCAATGTGGGTTCAGGTACATGGGGTGCTGGTATTACAGACGATAATATAACTATAACTAATTCCAATATTTCAATTATTGGGGCAGGAAAGGAACTTACTATTTTTGATGGTAATGCCATGGCAGATGGTGTTGGAGAGCGATTTATGACAATAAGTGGATCTGCTACAAATATTACTATATCGGATATGACAATTCAAGATATGGATGTATCCGGTAACGGAGCAGGATTTAACATCACAACATCTGGGATTGTTACTTTACAAGATATAATATTTGATAACTGTGATTTAACAGGAGCAGGATCCGGAGGTGGTGTTTACATTGATAATGGAACAACAACAACAATCGATAG
>CALPUT020000390.1 GCA_943326825.2 Chryseobacterium gleum
TTTACACGTTTTGTTGCAAGTCCTTGGTTTATGGAACTAGAGTGGGAGGCGTTGGGGAATTATTCACCTAAATTAGGCCAAGCTTGGGAATTTGATCGAATAGATGAACTTTGTGGGAATTTAGATTTACATTATATTTTTTGTTTACGGTTGCATACGCAGTTAGAAAATCATGAAGATCGAAACGGAGGTTTAAGGTGGGAAGATAATTGTTATAATGATAATGATGAAAGTCCTTCAGATATCGCACATGAACCAGCAATTGGTATTTCGAAAGTGATTGATTTTTACTCGAATGAAACCGCAAAAGATCACAATAAAAATTATTTTCGTTACATGATCTCAAGATGGGGGTATTCTTGTTCGTTGGCTGCTTGGCAAGTGATGAGTGAAATTGATAATTCTGCCGATTATCGAGATGTAAAAAAGGCGGACACAATACTCTCTCATGTCCAAAATAGAGTGGCTGCAAGGGGATGGACACATGAAATGATTAAATACATTGATGGTGATTTAAAAGCTGCTCATCTATTAAGTGTTGCTGTAGCTACTGGTAAAGATTATTCTTCAACTTTAAATGATCCAGAACTTTTAAATATTCCAGAAATTGATTTTATTGGATTACATGATTATATATATGAAGTTCAACCTCCTACTGGTAAGATCAGAAATAGGAATTTATCCATTAGGTATAAATCAGTTAATGATGTAAGTATTGGGTTTCAAAATGGTTCCATTTCATATCCTGAATTTCAGAAGAAATTATTTATTTACGATGAATTTGGTCAAATGAATGCTGTTCCAAAAGATTGGCCATTAAAAGATTCAACTGATCCAACAGTTGATTACAATAACTGTTTAGGATTTATGATTAAACAGGATTTATGGTTTACAGCTATCGCAGGATGTGGGGTGGCAGGTTTAGATTGGTGGAATTATTCTCAAGAAAAACGAGTGGAAGATTGGAAATTGTATTATCCTGGAATTAAATTATTCTTTGAAGGTATTGATTTTGAAAATGTAAACTATTCAAAAGTTCGAGAATTTAAAAGTGATTATATTATTGCTCAGCGATGGCCTTATTTAGAAAAAGAAATCAATGCTTCTAGTAAAAGAAGGTATACTAAAAGTGATTTAATTGAAGCTTACACTCAAGTTGATGAAAAAGGAGAGCAGGCATTTGGATGGTTGAGTAACCGATCTTTTCATTGGGCTAATTTGATAAAGGATTTGCCATGTTTAGAAAATATGTATAATGGAATTTCGCCTTATGCTAAAAAATATTTATTTCTTCCATCCGATGATGATAAAGTTGATACTGTTCAAGATGTTGAGGAGGAATCGTATTTTTTTAAAGTGAATTTTTTGAAAAAGAAAACTGTTTATGTCATTGAATATTTTAATACATTAACAAATGAACGTTATGCTATTCAAGAAGTGAAAACGTCAAATAAAGGTGCATTGAAAATCTATGTTCCAAAAATGGATTGTTCAATTACAACTGATTTAGCTTATAAAATTGTAATTAAAGGAAATAGTTTTAAATGAAAAGTTTGATAGGAGTTTTATTGAGTATATGTTTTGGGTTTCTGGGGTTTGCTCAAGATGTTGATTATTCAGATACAAATAATTGGGCGGTTCTTCCACAAAAACATTTTCAACGAACGGAATACTTTACTAATTCCGTGAATGATTCAATAGATGTTTTCTATGTTTATCCAACGTTGAATACAAGTAATAAAGATAGAAGATGGAATGTCGAAATTGATGATAAAGAGCAACAGAAAAAAGTGTTTTCTGCAATAAAATATCAGGCTTCTACTTGGAGTGCTTCTGGAAATATGTATATTCCATATTACAGGCAAGCGCATTTACGTTCTTATTTTAAATTAGAAGATGGAGGGCGAGAAGCATTATTGTTTGCTTATGAAGATGTTAAAAAAGCATTCGAATATTATTTAAAAAATTTCAATAAAGGAAAAGGTATTATTTTGGCTGGTCATAGTCAAGGTTCTACTCATTTATCAATGTTATTAAGAGATTTTTTTGATGGAAAAGAACTTCAAAAACAATTGGTAGCTGCTTATATTCCGGGTATTGGATTTGCTGTTGATGAATTTAAAACGATTCCATTTATGACAAGTCCTGATCAAATTGGTGGTTTTGTTTCGTGGAATACATATAAAAGAAAAATAGATAATATTTCATACAAATGGCATAAAGGTAAAGCGTGTATTAATCCAATTACTTGGGATTTATCGCCAAATTCAGATAGAGAATCACATAAAGGATTCTTATTTTCAAATGATCAATTGTATGTGAAAAGTTTTAACACCCATTTGATTGATGGTGCAATTTGGGTTACAAAACCTCACTTTCCATATCGTTATCTATCGTTTATGATGCGGAATTATCATATTGGAGATGTAAATTTTTTCTGGGAAGATATTAAAGAAAATTCGTTAGAAAGAGCAGAGGTTTATTTAAAACAAAGAGTGTATTAAACTAAATTACGATAAACAAAAAAAAGGAGAATAATTCCTCCTTTTTAGTTCTTATAATGATTGTAATCTTATTTATTAGATTCTCTTATTTCAGCAATTGTATAGAAGAATACAGCGCCATATCCAACAGCCAACATTAAGTGAAATGGAACCATTCCTAAATCACCATAGATTGCTCTATTTATTGCTGTAAATCCAAATACACACATTAATAGTCCTTCACCAATATTGATGATAGAAAGACTTTTCTTATCATATTTGTTTTTTGTAGATTCTCCTTTTTTCAATACGTTGAATTTAGGGGTGCGAACAAATGAACTTTTGATTCCTAAATAACCTTCAATTACTGCTACAGTGTTACTTAAAGATAATCCCATAGAGATGATTAAGAATTGAAAGAAGCGTCCAATAAAGCGAATTAAATCACTAAATGTTTTACCAGATTTGTCTCTGTATGAAAGCCAGTAGAAATACATTAAGAAAATAGTACTTGAGATAAATATAGATCCAAA
>CALPUT020000391.1 GCA_943326825.2 Chryseobacterium gleum
ATGTTGTTGAAAGCTTAAAGTGTTTTAACATAAGAAAAGAAGTCATTCCATTAGATACAAATTTGTTTGTTCAGAATTTAATTTTACCGGAAACAAGAGAATGGTCAAATTCTTTTTCATCGAATGAAATAAAAAAAGTCAAACAAAAATTATTACCGTACGCGTTAAAAAATAAAACAATAACTAATTTTCCTAAAAGAATATACTTAACAAGGAAAAATAGTTGGGCAAGAGCAGTTGAAAATGAAATTGAATTATTACCGATATTGGATAAATTTGAATTTGAATCAGTTTCATTTGATAATTTGTCGATTTGGGATCAGATATTATTGATGCATAATGCAGAATATTTTGTTTCGATACATGGTGCCGGTTTTTCTAATATGCTTTTTATGGAAGAAAAAACTTCAGTTTTGGAATTAGTGAATCAATCATATGCAGATATAGAATATAAATTTCCTTTTTGGAAATTAGCAAACGCCTGTGATTTGAACTATTTTGTTCAATTTGGTAGTCCTAATAATGAAAATAAAAAATTAATAAGGGGAAAAAGTCAAAAAAGATCAGAATCTTATTTAGTTAACGAAAATATTGTTATTGATGTTAAATTATTTGAAAATAATATAGAAAAAATGATTAAATATAAAAAAAATGGAAAATAAATTATTTTTTTCAGTTATCATACCATCTTACAATAGAGCGAATATTATTAAAAATACAATTAAATCTGTTCAAAATCAATTGTTTGAAAATTGGGAGTGTTTAATTATTGATGATGGTTCTACTGATAATACAAAAGAAGTTATTGAGTCAATTTCGAAGGAAGATAAAAGAGTAAAGTACATTTATCAATTGAATGCTGAAAGAAGTGCTGCAAGAAACTTAGGTATTAAAAATGCTTCAGGTGAATATATTTGTTTTTTAGATAGTGATGATTTTTATTTAGAAAATCATTTAATAGAATTGAAAAATAAAATAGATGTTTCTTTAAATAAAAAAGCACTTTTTTTTTCTAATTACTTGTATTCTTTAAATGGAAAAATAGAACACCTTGATTTTCCTAAATTGAATTTAAATGTGCAAGAATATCTTGTTTACAATCCGATTATTCCAGCTCGTGTTTGTATTCATAACTCTATTTTAAAAGAATTTCTATTTGATGAAGACATAGTCATAGTTGAAGATTTTTTGCTTTGGTTAAAAATTTCTTATAAATACCCATTTTATCATGTGGAATTAAATACGATTATCTATAATATTCATGAAGATAATTCAGTAAACATTAAAAATAATTCAGCTCAAAAAAGATTAAATGGTTTGAAAGTTTTTTTTAAAAGATATCCAAACATTAAAAAAGAATTACCAAAAAAATATTACAATTTTTTGATAGGTGATACTTGTTTTGCCATTATGAAATATTTTATTTATCATGAACACAAATGGAAAGCAATAAAATATTTGTTAATTTCTATTTTTTATCAAAAAAAACATAGTCACTTAAAACACAAAATGTTGGTTTTAGTTTATTTGTTATTTAATAAACAAGTAAAAGAGTATGCAAAATAAATTAATTATAAATGATTAAAGAAAAAGTATCAATAGTAATGATGGCTTATAATCAAGCTAAATTTATTGAGGAAGCAATAAAATCAGTATTAAATCAAAAACATAACTATGAATGGGAATTATTAATTGCGGATGATTGTTCAATTGATAATACAGAGGAAATAGTGAATAAATTCTTGAAAATTTATCCATCAAATATATTTTATTTTAAAAATGAGACGAATATAGGACTTCACAAGAATTACGCAAATACAATAAGAAAAACTACAGGTGAATTTATTGCTTTATTAGAAGCAGATGATTATTGGATTGATCCATTTAAAATAAAAAAACAGTTAAGTTTAATGATAGCAAATCCGTCAATAAATTGGTCATTTACCAATGGGATGATGGTTGATGAAAATGGAAATGTACTTAAAGATTATAATTATCAATTTCCTGAAATTTTTGAAGGATTAAAATATATTACAAATTTTTTTAATCCTTTAAATAATACGATTGTATTCAGAAAATCGATTGAGCCTCAAGAATATCCAATTGTTTTTTATGGAATTGCTCAATGGGATACGTTTTTACATTACTTAAGATCTTTGAATGGTGATATAGGTTTTGTTTCTATTAATGGATTAGCTTGGAGAAGACATGCAGCAGCAACTTCTCACACAAATAATTTTAATGGGAAAAAAAGATATTTAGATTGGATCAAAATGTATAATGAATTAAAAAGATTTTATCCAAGAGAATATTCCCACTTTTTTGACAAAAAATATGTAGCATACGAAGCTTTGTCAATTTTATCTTTTAAATCCAAAGAAAAATTAAATTTTATTAAGTATTCATTAAAAATGATTTTAGATAAACCATTTAGATCTATTAAAGAATACAGAGATTACATATGGAAATTGTTTCATTAAATCAATTATGAATTCATAATGAAAATAGTTCAAGTTATACCAAGTTTAGCAAAAGGAGGAGCGGAGAGATTAGTTGTTGATTTATCAAATTCTTTATCAAATATTGACGGAATAGATTTAGTGCTATTGACTTTTTCAAAAAAAAATGATTTTGTATTTTTAACTGAAAACATAAAAATCAAAACAATTCCAGCAAAGGTGATTCCTTCAATAAAGGGAGCTTGGTTTAAAGAGACGCAAGAATTGAATGATTTTATCAATCAATTTAAACCAGATGTAATTCATTTGCATCTTTTTGAATCATTAATTGTTTTTAGTGAAGTTTTATATGAAAATGCTAAGTATTTTGTTCATTTTCATGATAATATGATTCAATTTAACAAATTAACTTGGGGCACCATTTTTAATAAAAAAAGTTGGACAAATAGATATGAGTTTCTTTCTATCAAACGGAAATATAAAAATCGAAAAATAACTGCAATTTCTATTTCTTCCAACAATTTTGAATTTGTTAAAAAAGTAGTTCCAAAAACG
>CALPUT020000392.1 GCA_943326825.2 Chryseobacterium gleum
AGTTCGGCAAATTCGATTTCAGATACAGCTCACGTTACGATTTTAAAAAATATCCTCAATAACAATACAAAGATTTCAGGTTCTAATTTAGCTCGATTTGAAAAAAGACATCGTTCAGTTGGAGGAAATGCATTAAGAGCCGCAGTTCTAGGTGGAAACGATGGCTTAGTTTCTAATTTCAGTTTAATCATGGGAATTGCTGGAGCAAGTAGCGGACAAAAAGAAGTTTTATTAGCAGGTTTAGCTGGACTTTTAGCTGGAGCATTGTCGATGGCTTTAGGTGAATGGATTTCTGTGAAAAGTTCTTTGGAATTATACGAAAATCAAATGGAATTGGAAATGGAAGAATTAGAAGCCAATCCAGAAGGTGAAGAAAAAGAACTCGCATTAATTTACATCTCTAAAGGAATTGCTGAAGACCAAGCCAGAAAACTAGCAAAAGAAATTATAGGAAATAAAGAAATGGCGCATGAAATCTTGATCAAAGAAGAATTGGGAATCAATAAAGAAGATTTACAAGGTTCAGCTATGGAAGCAGCCATTACATCTTTCATTTTATTTGGAATTGGTGCCGTAATTCCTTTAGTACCTTTCTTCTTTATGGGTGGAACTGAAGCTATCATCATCAGCACGGTATTGAGTGCACTTGGACTTTTCTTAATCGGAGCATCCATCACTTTATTTACAGGGAAAAGCGTTTGGTTTTCAGGAATGCGTCAAGTAATTTTTGGACTAATTGCAGCTGCCATCACTTTTGGAATTGGACATTTGATTGGGGTTTCTGTGATGGGGTAAAGATTTGGAATTACATGAATTAATTAACATAAAAAATAACCTTTTATGCTCTAATATGCCTTTTATGATTCATTTTTTTTAACTTCATAACCTTAAAACAAAACAGATGATTGATTTCAGAAGCGATACCGTTACCGTTCCATCTTCAGAGATGAAAGAATTCATGTTTAACGCTAAAGTTGGAGATGATGTTTTTGGTGAAGATCCAACAATTAATGAATTACAAAAATTTACAGCAGACTATTTTGGAAAAGAAGATGCTTTATTTTGTAGTTCGGGAACACAAACAAATCAAATCGCAATCAATTTTCACGTTCGACCTGGTGGAGAAGTGATTTGCCATGAAGAAAGTCACATTTACAAATACGAAGGTGGAGGAATTGCTAAAAATTCGGGCGCTTCAGTAAGACTATTGCCAGGAGACCGCGGTCGATTAACTGCCGAAACGATTTCAAAATGGATCAATCCAGATGATATTCATTTTCCGGTAACTGAATTAGTAAGTTTAGAAGATACAGCCAATCGTGGTGGTGGAGCAGTTTACGATTTTGAAGAAATAAAGAAAATTTCAGCGTTATGTAAATCACATCATTTACCCTTGCATTTGGACGGCGCGAGACTTATGAATGCTTTAGCTGTGAATGGAATATCGGCAAAAGAATATGCTAGCCAATTTGATTCGATTTCACTTTGTTTATCAAAAGGTTTAGGCGCTCCTGTTGGTTCATTATTGTTAGGGACAAAAGATTTTATAAAAAAAGCAAGACGTGTTCGAAAAGTGTTAGGAGGAGGGATGCGCCAAGCTGGATTCATAGCTGCCGGTGGACTTTATGCATTAAAGAATAATGTCAATCGTTTAATCGAAGATCACGAAAACGCCAAACAAATTGAATCTACGTTAAATGAATTGAATTGGGTAAAAGAAGTTTTAGCTGTGGAAACAAATATTGTTGTATTAATCTTACATGACGCATTTAAAAGAGATTTCATCTTAGCTGAATTGAAATCGAAAAATGTTTTAGCTATGGCTTTTGGAGAAGGTTCCATTCGTTTTGTTACTCATTTAAATCTTACAAAAGAAGATATTGATATAACGTGTGAAATTTTAAGAAAAATTAGTGTTTAAAATAATAACTGATTTTGAATTAAAAAATCTTATACGTACATTTGAATAAACAATACGTACATGAATACAAAATTGACTTTATCTGTTGAAAAATCTATCATTGATAGCGCAAAAATCTATGCAAAAAAAACGGGAAAAAGTTTGTCTGAAATTATTCAAAACTATTTACATAAATTAACTCTTGACGAAGAAATTGACAATAATTTATCTTCAAAACTTAGTAAAATTGTTGGTTCAGTTGAATTACCAAAAGATTTCGATGAAAAAGAAGAACTAAGAAAATACATGGAGAATAAACATTTATGAAACATATTTTTTTAGACACAAATATTATTATTGATTTAATTTCTAATAGAGAACCTTTTGGAAAAAGTGCAATACAAATTTTCCAAGGCGCAGAATCAAAAAAATATAAATTGTATGCTTCTAGCCATTCAATTGCAACAACACATTATTTACTAAAGAAATTTGTAGAAGAAAAAAAACTACGCAAGATTCTGTCAGAATTATTAAACTTTATAAATATCATCTCAATCGACGATGTAATTATTAAAAAAAGTTTAAAGTCAGCGCATAAAGATTTTGAGGATGCAATCCAAATGAATTGCGCTTATTCTAATCCAAAAATAGAGTGCATTTTAACACGAAATATTAAAGATTTCAAACTTTGTGAAATTGATGTATATACATCTGAAGAATTTCTAAATTTATGAAAAAGGTAATTTTTACATTCATACTTTTCCTTTACGCTTGCTCTTCTTCACCTAAAGAAGAAACTGTTTCAATAGAGGACATCATGCCTTCTTCAGAACGTTACAAAGAGGGGAATTATCCAAAAAAAAAGAAAGAAAAGGAAGTTTCATTTTACGACACACTACAACCTTTTTATAAAACACTATTGGATTCATTAATGATTCCAAAACAAAAAATAAGTTTATTGGATTCAAAAGATTTACCTGATCGATTTGAAGTAAAAAGCAGTCAAAAATTGGTTTGGAACTTGAAAAATGATTCTGTCAATTTTTATCATTGGAATTTCAAAGATTCATCTAAAACATTGAATGCATTTTACAATTGGATGGACTGCTATGG
>CALPUT020000393.1 GCA_943326825.2 Chryseobacterium gleum
AAAATGATAACAAATGGATGACAATTGATGGTGTTGGAATAATCGCTTATAATGATAATGCTACCATTTCAGATAAAAGTGATGATAAAATAAAAATATTAAATGACGGTGTTGCTTCAGGTGCTCTTCCATCAACATCTGTAAATGCTATTGCTTTTGATTTATCAAATAATTTATGGATTGGAACGGATAATGGTTTTGCTATACTATACAATACTTCAAGTGTATTTGATGCAGCTGCAGGCGATTACAATGCTCAAAGGATTAAATTGGAGTTTGAAGGCAACGTAGAATATTTATTAGGCAATACAAATATCACAGATATTGAAATTGATGGTGCCAATAGAAAATGGTTAGCAACTGCAAATACAGGAATCTTTTTACTTTCATCAGATGGTTTAGAAATAATTCAACATTTTACAGAAGAAAATTCTCCATTGATTTCAGATAATATAATTGATTTAGAAATGAATCAAAAAACTGGTGAAATATTTATTATAACAGATAAAGGATTAGTTTCATATCGCTCAGATGCTAGTGAAGGTGCTGATGATTATTCTCAAGTAACTGTTTTTCCAAATCCAGCTAGACCTGATTTTAATGGTTTAATTACAATACAAGGAATAAAAGCAGATTCTGACATTAAAATTACTGATGCTTCAGGAAATTTGGTTTTTAAAACTACTTCAAATGGAGGAACAGCAACCTGGAATGGTAAAACCGTAGATGGTGAAAGAGTAAAATCTGGTGTCTATTTAATTTGGACTGCTGTCAACGAAGGAAAAGGTAGAAAAGTCGGTAAAGTTGTTGTAATAAATTAAAAAACACCTGATTATTCTATAAAAAAGATAGATTTATTTATTGATTATTAAAATCCTTTACCATAATTAGATAATTTTAACGTATTCCCATAATATTTAGACGTTATATTTTTGAATAAATGTATCTTTGTACCTCTTTATAATTTAGAATGAAAGTTACAGATCACATTAAGCAAGCAAAAGAGACTTTATTTTCTTTTGAAATTCTTCCTCCACTTAAAGGAAAAAGTATTCAATCTATCTATGATGGAATTGATCCTTTGATGGAATTCAAACCGAAGTTTATTAATGTTACTTATCACCGTGAAGAATATATTTATAAAGAACGTGAGAAAGGTTTATTAGAAAAAATAGCGATTCGTAAACGTCCAGGTACAGTAGGTATTTGTGCTGCAATTATGAATAAATATCAAGTAGACGCTATTCCCCATTTGATATGTGGAGGTTTCAGTAGAGAAGAAACTGAAAATGCATTGATTGATTTACAGTTTCTAGGCATTGATAATGTATTAGCATTAAGAGGAGATTCAATTAAAACTGAATCTAATTTTAGACCACATTTAGATGGACATGAATTTGCTGTTGATTTAGTGAAACAAATCAAAGAAATGAACGAAGGAATTTACATCATGAACGATGTACAATTAGAACCAACCGATTTTTGTATCGGAGCTGCTGGTTATCCTGAAAAACATTTCGAAGCAATGAATTTATCAACAGATTTACATTATTTAAAGGCAAAAGTAGACGCAGGTGCAGAATATATTGTAACTCAGATGTTCTTCGATAATAAAAAATATTTTGATTTTGTAGAGGCTTGTAGAAATATTGGAATTACTGTTCCTATTATTCCAGGATTAAAACCTTTAAAATCATTAAATCATATTTCATTTTTACCAAAATTCTTTCACATAGATTATCCTGAAGATTTATCAAAAGAGTTATTGAAATGTAAAACAAATAAAGATGTTGAAACTGTTGGGATTGAATGGGGAATCACTCAATCTAAAGAATTAAAATCTGCAGGAGTTCCTTGTATCCATTATTACACGATGTCAAACTCGCAAGAAGTTAAAACGATTGCAAGTCAAATTTTTTAAGAAATTATGAAGTACTTCTTTATACTTATTTTTAGTATTTTTTACTTAGCATTAAATGCACAAACAAAAAATCTAAATTTAAACAATGTATTGGTTGTTGGGCAATTAGATAAAGCAGATGATAGGTATTCTATTGAAGTTGCTTTAACAGAATTACTTGCAAATAATGGAATCAAAGCATTGCCTTCAATGAATATCTTAAAAGTTGGTAATGATCCGCAAATTTTAGCTTCTGACTCAATTAAAGATTTGTTAAAAGGAAAAGGGATTGATACTTATGTACTTGTTTCAGTTCGTGGTTTTGATAAAAAATTTAAACCTGCTAAAAATCATGTGACTTTAAATCAAATTTTAACAGAGGGGCATTTATTCCCTATTTACCGAGATGAAGCAGTTTCAGTGAGTTTTGAATTCTTTTTTTACAGAAATGGGGAGTTCGTTGGAACTGATATAGTAAAATGTGGTAATATTAGTTCGCGTGATACCGTAATGAAACGCTTTCGCAAAAAACTGAATAAAAGAATTCCTAAACACTGGAAATAAAACCGTTAACTTTAAGACATGAAAAAACAAACAGCTATATTTTTCTATGTTTTAGGGTTTTATGTGATTTTACAATTCACTTGGTGGGGATATCATTTAGTTGACTTAACAACTGAAATAGAACCAGAAGAAAAAAATCTAGCCAAAAAAATATTCATGATATTTAGTGAAGGAATGGTTTTCTTCATTATACTAATGATAGGTTTATGGAAAATTAGATCATCTATTCGTAAAGAATTATCGCTTTCTCAAAGACAAAACAATTTTCTTCTATCTGTAACTCATGAACTTAAAACACCTCTTGCTGCTAATAAATTATATCTTCAAACAATTTTAAAAAGAGATTTAGAAGCTGAAAAAAGAAATTCACTTATACAAAAAGCTATTGGCGAGAACCAACGTTTAGAAGCAATGATTGATAATATATTAAATGCTTCTCGTTTAGAAAATCAAATTTTCAAAGTTCATTTCGAGCAAATAAATTTTTCTCAACTTTTGAATGACATTAAAGAAAGATATAATAAAATACTACAAAAA
>CALPUT020000394.1 GCA_943326825.2 Chryseobacterium gleum
ATTGTAATCGTTCGTGGTGGTGGTGGAGAAGTCGGTTTATCGTGTTATAACAATTACGAATTATGTAAATCCATCGCTCAATTCCCATTACCAATTTTAACAGGAATTGGTCACTCGACAAATTTAACTGTGGCTGAAATGGTCGCGTTTAGAAATGCAATTACCCCGACAGAATTGGCCGACTTTTTAATCGGTTCATTTCAAGAAATAGATTTGTATTTAAGAGAGAGCCAACGCAGTATTATTTCGGTGACAAAAAACATCATTGAACGTTCAAAATCGGGTTTAACTTCTGAATTGAAATTGTTTAAAAACGTCACTCAAAAACGTTTGATGGAAACTAAAAACACATTGGTTTCTACTTCCTCTTCAATGAAAAGTGGAGTGAAATTGAGAATGCAAAAAGAACAAGAATTTATATCTAATTCGCATATATCAATCAAAAGAAGCGTTAAAGAATTAGTTACGCAACAAAATAGAGGATTAAAAACGTATAATGAACGCATTTCAAAAGGGTCCAATTATCTATTCAAAGAGCAACGAAACGATTTGAATTCAATCGTAGATCAACTACCAAAATTGACGCAATTTTTCGTGCAAAATAACACAACAATTTTAACACAATTAGAACAAACAATTCGATTAATTGATCCAATTAATGTATTAAAAAGAGGCTATTCAATCGCCTTAATTGAGGGTAAAATTATCTCAGAAAATAACCCAGTTGAACCTGGAAAAACGATGGTTGTAAAAACCCATCAATACGAAATTGAAACAGAAATTAAGAAAATAAAAGAAGAAACTAATTCATCGAAATAAAAAATAAAGTTGATATTTACGTACTTAATTAGTAACTTTATTTAAAATTAAAAATTATGAGAGTTGTTAATTATTCTGATTTAAGGTTGAACTTAAAAAAATGGTTGGACATTGTTGTAAATGACGTAGAAGAACTCATCATCAAACGAAAAGACAATAAAGACTTAATTTTAATTTCCTTAGAAGAATACAACGCGTTAAAAGAAACGAGTTATTTACTTTCTGGAAAAAATAGAAGTGTATTATTGAAATCAATTGAGGAATTAAAAGAAGGTAAAACGACTGAAAACAATTTAATTGAAGAATGAAAATAACCTGGACATTAACCGCCTGGGAAGATTATCTTTACTGGCAATCCATCGATAAATCGAAACTAAAAAGAATAAACGAATTAATTAAAGCTATAATCCGAGAACCTTTTAAAGGAATAGGTAATCCAGAAGGCCTGAAACACGATTTACAAGGTTTTTGGTCTAGACGAATAAACAGTGAACATCGTTTGGTTTATCAAATCCAAGAAAATACACTTTGCATTATTTCATGTAGATATCATTATTAAATTATGAGCAACGAATTAAATTATACAGACGCTTTTGACGAATTACAAAACATCGTTTCAGAAATTGAAGATGGAGAAATTTCAGTAGATGAACTTTCAATCAAAGTGAAACGAGCTTCGGAATTGATCAAAATTTGCAAAAATAAATTGACTTCCACAGAAGAAAATGTGAACCAAATTTTAAAGGAATTGGAGGAGAATTAGATTGGAATTTTGGATTTTAGATTTTCCCTCCTTGAGGAGGGATTAAAGGGAGGTGATAATTAAAATTCAAAATCATTACAAAAACTTCGTAACAAAAGAACTACCGTTATCACCCTCCTTAATCCTCCCTCAAGGGAGGAAATAACTTATTTATTCAACATCTTAACCGCATTGTTCACATTCACGAAACCACCTGAAATACACAATTGTTTCACTTTTTTCTTTTTCTTAGAACCTGGGATTTTTACTTTCTTTTTGTAAGTCACTACAGATTTCATTAAGATTGTTCTCACTTCTTCTGCTTTTAATTCAGGGTAATAAGAACGAATAATTGCTGCTGCTCCAGCTGTTGCAGGTGAAGCCATACTTGTTCCTGAACTTGTTTTATACGCATTGTTATCTGGAACTGTTGAATAAAGATCAACTCCAGGCGCAAAAACGTCCACTTTCTTTTGACCGTAATTTGAGAAATCACCGATTAATGTTTTACCAGCTTTGAATGAACTTGCTCCAACCTGAATCCAGTTTTTAGCTGTATCTCCAGATAATAATTCTCTATTAGGGAAAGATAATTCCACATCGTTGTCTTTAGATTCATTACCTGCTGCATGGATCAACAATACATCTTTCGAACGAGCATAAGCAACAGCATCATCTACCAATTTTTTATCCGGAGAATAATATTTACCAAAACTCATGTTAATGATTGTCGCACCATTGTCAACTGCATAACGAATTGCATTTGCTATGTCTTTATCTCTTTCATCCCCGTTCGGAACAGCTCTAACAGGCATAATTACAACATTCTCAGCAATTCCATTCATTCCGATTCCATTGTTTCTAGAAGCAGCAATAATACCTGAAACGTGCGTCCCATGAAATGCATCTGGACCTTTAACTCGATTACATCCGTAATAACGTTCAGTTAAGTCATTTGGATTATCTCCAACCACAACAGTTCTTAATGAATCCATATTCATTGTATTGCATTGAATGTTATGTTCTAACATCTCTTTTCCTTCTGTTAATTGAGCTTCCAATTCAGCAACATCAATTCCCATCATGAAAATCAATTTCATACGTTTCTGAATCTTTTCTTCTCTTTCGTTAGTTGGGGTGTAATTTTTAATCGCTTCTTTATCAAGCTTTCCATTATTCTTATTCTTAACATTCACCAAATAATCACTGAAAACACCAATTCCAATTAACTGTTTTTGTTGTTCAGCCAATTCTTTATTGAACGTAATTCTAATTTTCTTCCAATCTTCAAATGCTTTCAAATCTTCACCTTTAAGATTTAAAGTGTCTTTTGTTGTATAAAGACGTTTTCCTTTTTGGAAAATACGAGCCATCTCTGTTGCTTCGTAATTGATATCTTGCTCTTTTCCTCCTAGGAAACTCCATCCATTAACATCATC